>CAJBME010000125.1 GCA_903954065.1 uncultured bacterium | reverse complement strand
CCGTGGGTCGCTGACCCCGGTCGCGGCGCCGCCCGCCTCCCCGAACGCCTCTCCGAACGTCTGTTTTTGGCAGTGGACCGGCTGCGAAGAAGCGGTTTCGTGTCCGTGTCTTGAGGGATGTGGCCTGAAGGCCAGTTGTGGAAACCGGGGCCATCGTACCCGGCTACAGTAGCGGCGCCGAACGCCTTTCCGAACGTCATTTTTTGGGTTGCGAATCACCGGTTTCGGACTCGCCGACGAGGACGTCAGCGCTCCCGGGCCAAGTATGGAAACCGGGGCTGGGGTGATGTCCGGTTGGGGGTGGCAGGATTTCTACTGAGTTGATTGCGACTGGCGCTGAGTGCGGCATTCTCATGAGTACTTTAAAAATCATGATGGATGCTCCTGTTCCTGCGTCAGTTCCCCGCACCCGTTTTTGGCGGCGTGTGGTGGTGGCGGGTGTGTGGGCGGCGGTGGTTTTGGGCGTGCTGGTGGGGTTGTTTCACCGGCCGCTTTTGCGGTGGGGGCTTGATGGGGCGGGGCGGCGGCTGGCGGCCCGGGCTGGGCTGGTGGCAGACTGGCAGTTATCGGGTTCTATGTTGGGCGGGCTAGAATTGGACGGGGTGACGGTGGCTGGGGGTGGGGCGGGCATGCTGCGATCATTGACCGTGCATCATGCGGCGTTGACGTATGATGTCAGTCAGCTGTGGTCCAAGCGGGTGGGGCATGTGTTGGAGC
Source organism: uncultured bacterium (assembly GCA_903954065.1). Classification (GTDB taxonomy): domain Bacteria; phylum Verrucomicrobiota; class Verrucomicrobiia; order Verrucomicrobiales; family V1-33; genus CAJBME01. The sequence goes on along the minus strand of CAJBME010000125.1, from coordinate 20,871 downwards.
GGGTGGTGGTCGACCGGCTGGTGGCGGAGATTGATTTGACGCGCCGGTCCGAGTCTGACGCTCCTGCGGCGGCGGAGCAGCCGTCGCGTGTTTTGGAGTTTCCATCCCTTCGGCTGCCGGTGATTGAGATTAAACAGGTATCGTTGCGCGTGCGTTATGCCGGCGGGGTGGTGGAAATCGACGATTTTTCCGTGCGGCTGGATCCGGAGCGACCGGGGCAGATCAGTCTGGCTTGCTTGAAGGTGCCGGGGTGGCCGGAAATGCGCGACGCGCGGGGTGTCACTCGGGCTAAGGCTGATTCGGTTACGATTGAAGAATGTTCCTTGTGGCCGGAGACCGGTTTGGATCGACTTGTGGTCGATCTGGCTGCGCTTTCTTCCGGTCGGATCGGGGTGGGCGTAGCCGCGCATCAGGGTGCGGCTCGGGCTGAAGGCGAGGGGGTGGTGAGCGGGCTCCCGGGCGGGCTGATGGTGGATTTTCGAGGGCAGGGGCGGCAGCTGACGAATGGCACGTTGGCGCGGTGGGGGGTGGCGGATGGCGGAGTCGACTGGCATGCGGGCGACGTTTCTTGGCGGGTGGACGGGCCGGTGAGGCAGCCGCAGTCGCTGACGGCTGAAGTGGTGGTGCGTGGGGCGGCGGTGACCTTTCCGGGGGTGCCGGTGGCGGTGGTGGATCTGACTGGCCGCTTGCGCGGTGGGCAGCTTGATCTGGAAGAGGCGCGGGCCACGGCTGGGCGGACGCGTGTGCAGGCCCGCGGCCGCGCGGCCCTGCCTGCGCGGTGGATGGATGTGCCGCGGGCGGCGGGTGGAATGACCTGTGAGGTTCAATCAGACGCGATTGAAGAATGGATGACTTTCTTTGAAGACGGCCCGTCCGGGGTGCGGGGGGCGGCCACGGTCACGGCTGGGATAGATTTTGCTGGCGGGGCGTGGACGCGTGGGACGGTGGCGGTGCAGGCGTTGGGTTTGGACATTCACGGACTGCCCGTTGAGAAGCTGACGGCCGGGGTGTCGAGCGCCGACGGACGCGAGGTGGTCGCCACCGCGGAATGTCGCCTCAACGAGACCAATACCTTGAGCGCCAAGGGAACTCTGAATCTCACTGGCGACCAGACATTTGCCGCGAGCTGGAATGCCGATTGCCGCGATCTGGCCACCGTTCCCACGTCCGTCCGCTCCGGGCTGCCGTGGCCGACGGCGGGTATCGTGGCCTCGTCGGGCGCCGTAGAGGGAACACTGAAGTCAGTGCGCGAGCACCAGTGGGCCGGCCTTAACGCCTCAGCCACCGTGGAAGCTAGCGCCCTGAAAGTGCGGGACGCTTCCCTCAAATCGGCTCGGCTGCAGGTTCGGGCCACGGGGGGGACGATGGAGCTCGAGACCATGGCCGTGGAACTGGACGAGAAAAACTCAGTGACCGGCCGAGGCACGGTGCGCGGTTACGGGGCGGCGGATTCATCCGTCTCGACGCAGTGGCGCGCCACGTTGTTGGACGTGGCGGGGATGTCCGCGTGGAGCACCAGTTTTGGCGGGCCTGCGCTTCGCGGCGGGACGGCTACCGTTGACTGGGTAGCCGGTCGGCAAGCAGGAGAGACGTCGATTTCTGGATCCGGATCCGTACAGGTGCAGGGGATTGTTATGGAGGGGTTTCCTGAAGCGATCGGCCTGCAGGCGTCGTTGACCCAGTCGAGTGAAATGGTGACGATGGACCGCATGGTGGCCACCGCGGGGCCGTGGCGGACCGAAGGCTCGATTCTCTGGAACGGCCGGGCGGTGGTGGTGCCGCAGATGACGTGCCGGCTCGGCGGCGAGACTGTGGCTACGCTCGAGGCGACCGTGCCGGTGCAGGTCGGTCGAGGGCCGGCCGCGGCCGGGTGGCTGGCGCCCGATGAGCCGATGGCGGTGCGCTTCAACGTGGATCCATGCCCGCTGGAGCAGCTGGGGTCGGCCTGGGGGCACTCCTGGCCGGTGCGCGGCCGCGTGGCCGCCCGTGGCGGGATCACCGGCACACCGCGCTCGCCGATGGGAGAAGTGAGTTTTGATTTCAATGAGTTGCGATCGAATCGAGATCTGCCGACCGCGATCGAACCGGCGCGGGTCACGGTTAAAGCCGTGATGGCTGCCGGTCGAGCCAGCGTGGAAGCCAGCGCCGTTCAAAATCCATTGCAGCCACTGACACTGACTGCCGCCATGCCGGTGGATCTGGTCGCCTGGTCGCAAAATCCTCAGGCTTTTATGGATACGCCTGTCACCGGGCGGTTCCGCTTGCCTCCTTCGTCGCTGGCGTTTTTGCCTGATTACGTCCGCGCCCTGCAATCGATCAAGGGGGCGGTGGCGGTGGATGGGACCATTCGCGGGACGACGCGGCGGCCAGCGTGGGAGGCGGCGGTCGCGGTCGACGCTCCGGCTGTAGTGCTGGCCGGGGCGGCGCTGCCGTCGGTCCGGGATCTGAGCCTCCGGATTCGATCTGACGAAAAACGAATCGTGATTGACCAGGCCTCGGTGATGGTGGCGGGTGGGCGGCTCCGACTTGAGGGTGGGGCGGATCTTGCGCGCTGGGGTGACCCCGAGTTGGATTTCACGCTGCGGGCGGACGAAGTGTTGGTTGTACGCGACGAGGCGCTTTCATTGCGGGCCGATGCGGCTCTGACCTGCCGTGGGCCGGTTTCCCGGGCGGCGGTGGGCGGTACGGTGGAATTGGTACGCGGGCGGGTTTTCAAGGAGATCGAATTTCTTCCGCTGTCGCTTCCGAACCAGCTTCCGCCGCCGCCGCCGCCGACGATGCTGGCTCGAACTGGTCCACCGACCTTGCCTCCACCCTTTGATCGATGGGAGCTGGATGTCGGCATCCGTACGCGCGATCCAGTGCGCTTGATGGGCAATGTCGCTCGGGGTAGCGTGGTGGCCGACCTTCGATTGACAGGCAACGGGGCCCGTCCGGTGCTGGTGGGTCGGGCCACCCTTCAGCAGATGTGGGTCAAGTTACCGTTCAGCCGGTTGACGATTACGGAAGGAGAACTTGTTTTGACTGAGGATAAACCCTTCGACCCGCAGATCCGGGTGATAGGGGAGTCGATCATGGACGGACGTGTGGTGGAAGTGGCCGTGGAGGGACGGGCCCTTGATCCCGGTGTCCGCCTGACCTCCAGTCCACCGTTGCCGGAAGGTGAAATCGCCGCGCTGCTGGCGACCGGGGTCACTACGAGTGACTTGGGCACTCGGGGCGACGAGGCAGCTGGCCGGGCGGCGTATGTCCTCATGCAGCAGACATATCGCAAACTGTTTCGTCAGTCGGCCCGCGCGGCGGATGATGATGAACCGCCGCGGCTTTCGCTGGAATTTTCGCTGTTTGGCAGTGACCCCTCGCGACGCGGGGTTTCGGCCATTTACGAGCTGAATCCCCACTGGCGCGTCATCGGACGAGTGGGGGAAACCGGCACCTTCCGCGGGCTGCTTCATTACTTGATCCGCTTCCGATGAATGCCTGCCATTTGACGAGGGTTGTGCTGTTGGCGGTTTGGCTGCCGGGACTGGTTGCGCCGGTGACCGGGCAGGATAGGCCGGTGGAGGCTCTGTTGGAGACCCCGGCAACGCAGGCGGACCTGCAGTCCGAAACGCCGTCAGACATGTCGTCGGGGACGCGGAGTGTGAAGGTACGTGGGGTAAAAGTCGAGTTGCGTGGATCGGGAGATTTTCTGGCGGGCGAGGCGGTGCGGGTGGTGCAGGACCAGTTGGCATTGGCGGGGGACATGAGCGTTTCTGCTCCGCTGGCGGATGATTTGGCCTTTTTTGTGCGCGGCCGTTATCTTCAGGGTGGATATGCGCGGGCGCGGGTTGACTGGGCGGTGCGTGGTGATGTGATTGTTTTGACGGTGGACGAGGGGATGCGATTGATGTTGGGTCCGATCGTATTGACGGGGGTGGATGAATTGTTATGGGACGAGCTGGCGGGTTACCTCGTGCGGCCGACGCGGGAGCGGTCTGGGTTACTGGCTCGGAAGCTGCCATTTGTTGAGGCGGATGTGGTGGCCGGAACCGGGCTGGTGGTGCGGCGGCTGCAGGCGGCGGGGTATTTGCAAGCGGCGGCGGCGGCGCCGGTTGTGGAGATGGATGAATCCACTGGGCTAGTGGCAGTCACGCTAGCGCTCATGCCCGGGCCGGTCTCGGTCTTTGGTCAAGTGGCGCTGACCGGGGAGACCGCTGTGGTGACGCCGCTGTGGCAACGGCAGGCGGCCGCCCTGCAGGGTCAGCCATTTAACGAAGTGTCGCTGGAGGCCTTACGGGCCGGTCTCAACGGCGGACTGCAACAGCTCGGGTATTTTGCGGCGCGGGTTGAGAGTGAGATTGATCCAGCCGTGCCGGCGCCGGGGCCAACGATCCCTGCGGTCGGGGGAGAACCTGCCGGTACGACGGTGGCGGTCACCTTGCGCGTGATGGCGGGCCGTCGGTTTGAGGTGCGTGACATTCAGGTAGGAACCGGACTCGGTCGCGGGGCGACCCGAGTGGCGCGCTCGATTTTTGCGGCCGCTTCGTCCCAGAGATTTGCACCGGAGACGATTGATTTGTTGCACCGTCGTGCGCTGGATACGGGGATTTTCAGTCGACTGGATGTCGAGCCGGTGGTGATTGGGGACGGGGCGTTGGCGTTGCGGGTAGCGGGTGCGGAAGCTCGGCCGCGGTTGCTTGGGTTGTATGGCGGGTACGAAACGTTTTTGGGACCGATTCTTGGGGCCGAGGTGCGGCATGTGAATTTTATGGATACGGGCGACGCCTTGGCGGCGCGGGCGGAGTTTCGCGGGGTTGGGCATGAAGGGAGTGTGCAGTGGAGTGATCCGGCGTGGTGGGGGTCATCGTGGGCGTTGGCCACCGGGCTCTCGTACGAGACGTTTACTTTTCATGATTACGACCGTGAGACGGCCGCATGGCAGTCGGCGTTGACGCGGCGACTAACGCGCCGGATCACAGCCGAAGCGTTCACGGCTGTGAGTTATAATCTGGTGAATTCCTCGGTGCTGACCGCCGAGGAACTTGGTCCCGACGAATACTCATCCGCGAGCGGTGGGCTGCGACTGACTCTCGATTACCGGGATAATCCAGTGTCGGTGCGCCGCGGCTGGCTAGCCGGCGTGTCGGTGGAAAGCGGTGTCATCGATGGCAATGACACCGCCACGACCTCGTTTCTTCAGGGCTCATTCAATGCCGCATGGTATCAACCGCTCGGAACGCGCTGGAGGTTCGCCCTCGGGACGCACGCCAGCGCTATTACCGCCAGTGAAACCGACTCGGCCATTCCGCTCGATCTTCGAAATTTCAATGGCGGAGCCACCAGCGTGCGCAGTTTTGCCGAGCGCGAGCTGGGGCCCGTCTCTGCGTCTGGCGACACGCCGCTCGGTGGGTTGGCCAGCGGCGTGGTGAGTGCCGAATTATCATGGGAGGCGTGGCGCAATTTAGAAGTAGCGGCCTTCGTGGATGCGGGAACTACCGGCGCCGAAGCATCGTCGATTTTTACGGCCGAGGACCTTCGGTATGGCATCGGGTTGGGGCTGCGCTACCGGTTGCCGGTGGGGCCGCTGCGGGTCGATTACGGCGTGAATCCAGACCGCCGGGACGGCGAGGCGGCAGGTGCCTTACATGTGACGTTTGGATTTGCTTTTTGAGCGGCCGCGGCTTGGTCTGGCCGCGGCGCTGGGGGTGAGGAAAAACCGTAGTGGTCAATCAGTTGTCGTCCGCCGCGTTCATGATGATTTGAGCGTGACAAACCATCGATTTCGGTGGGAAATGAACGAGTTGGTTGTTTTGTTGTTTTTCGGTTATGATTCGCCCTTGTTCCATATTGATGATGCTGCTGTGCGGAGCGGTGGCGGTGTGGAGTGGTGTCGGTTTGGCGTCGGATCGAGTGGATTCTCGGGATCACTGGTCATTTCAGCCGGTCGTTCGTCCCGAGGTGCCGGTTCCGGTGCGCGACGGCTGGGCTCGTCATGACATGGATCGATTTATTTTGTCGTCGTTAGAGGCGGCGGGGATGCAGCCCTCACCGGAGGCGGATCGGGCGACGTGGTTGCGGCGGGTGTCGATGGATTTGACTGGGTTACCGCCGCGGCCGGAGCTGGTGGAACGATTTCTTGAGGAGGCGGGTGAGGACGCTTATGCGCGGGTGGTCGATGAACTACTGGCTTCGCCGCGGCATGGTGAGCGCTGGGCGCAGCACTGGCTGGATGTTGTTCGGTATGCGGATACGCATGGTTTTGAAGTGAATACCGAGCGGCCGAACGCTTGGCCGTACCGGGATTACGTGATTCGCGCCATGAATGAAGACCGGCCGTATGATCGGTTTGTACGCGAGCAAATCATGGGGGAGGCGCTAGGGGAGGATGCGGCGACCGGGTTTTTGGTGACGGCTTCGGTGTTGCTCCCTGGCCAGATTGGCAAGGATGAGCCGTCGATCCGGTTGGCCCGGCAGGATGCCTTGGACGAGATCGTGGTGAATATCAGCCAGACATTTCTCGGACTGAGTGTCGGTTGCGCCCGGTGTCATGATCACAAGTTCGACCCAGTGTCGCAGCGCGATTATTTTGCGATGCAGGCGTTTGTGGCGGGGGTTGAGTATGAGGACCGTGACCTACGCACGCCTGAGGCGGAGGCGCGGCGGCGCGAGGTCGGGCCGTGGCGCGAACGGGTAGGCGCCATCACACGCGAGCTGGCAAATTTCACGCCACTGGCGCGCCCGATGGCGGAAGATCGTCCGCGGCCAGTAGCCACGGCCAATACGGAAACGTTTGCACCCGTGGAAGCGCGGTGGGTGCGTTTCACGATCGACGAGACTCTCGTGCATCCAACCCTGGGCGTGATTGAACCGTGTCTTGATGAATTGGAAATTTTCAGTGACGAGCCGGTGCCGCGCAATCTGGCGGCGGCCGCGGGGGCGGTGGTAACGGCGTCGGGTAGCCGGACCTCGGACCAGCACCAGCTGGCCCATCTGACGGACGGGCAGTACGGGAATGCGCGTAGCTGGATGGCAGACACGGCCGGGCGCGGTTGGGTGATGATCGAACTGCCCGCACCCGCTCGGATTTCCTCAGTCGTGTGGAGCCGCGATCGCAGTGGCGGATTTTCTGACCGTCTCGCTACCGCGTTTCGGCTAGAAGCCGCCCGCCAACCGGATGACTGGCAGACGCTGGCGGCAACACCGCCGCTGCGGCCGGCCGTCACCGCAAAAACAAATATCGATCGATTTCACCCGGTCAAAACACAGCGATTACGATTCACTATCCTCGCCACCAATACTCTGGAGCCGTGCCTCGATGAAATCGAGGTGCTCGACGTCGGCGGCCGGAATGTCGCTCTGGCCAGCGGCGGCACGACGGTTTTGTCCTCGGGTGATACCACCGAAGCCGGGCGCCATGAACGACGGTTTATTCATGACGGTGAATTTGGCAATAGTCGGAGCTGGATGTCGAATGAATCTGGGCGCGGGTGGATCGAGTTGCATTTCCCTCAAGAAGAAGAAATCAGCCAGGTCGTCTGGGGGCGTGACCGTGATGGCGTTTTTAGCGATCGACTGGCTACGGGGTATCGGATTGAGGTGGGGTTGCCGGCGGGCGGCTGGCAGGTGGTGGCGGACTCGGGGGACCGTCGTTCGGCGAGCCCGGGCGACGAGGCGGGGGCAGGTTTTTCCACGGCCGGATTGACTGAGGACGAGGCGGCGGTGGCCGGGCGGTTGCTGGAAGAAAAAAAGGCGCTGGAGGTGAAGATCCAAGCGGCGGAATCTGTGCCGCGCGTGTTTGCTGGTCAATTTCGTCAGCCCGACCGCATTCGCTTGTTGAGTCGGGGCGATCCTGAACAACCGCGTGACGACGTTGGGCCGGCCATTCCCAAAGTATTGGGGACGCTGGAGTTGCCCGTGGATGCGCCCGAGGCGGACCGGCGCCGCGCTTTGGCGGATTGGCTGGTTAGCCCGCACCATCCCCTGACGGCCCGAGTCATGGTGAACCGAATCTGGCAGGGACACTTTGGGGCCGGACTGGTCCGAACCCCGAGTGATTTGGGCCTGATGGGGCTGAAACCGACTCATCCTGAGTTGCTCGACTGGCTGGCGGATGAATTTATGCGGTCAGGGTGGTCGATGAAACACCTGCACCGCTTGATCGTTTTGTCATCGACGTACCGTCAGTCCGGCCGGGTGGAAAATTTCGTGGCTGGTGGGGCGACGGGCGTGGATCCTGGGCGGACCGATGCCGAAGTTCAGTGGCTCTGGCGTTTCCCTTCGCGGCGGCTGGAGGCGGAGGCTATTCGTGACTCGATGTTAGAGGTGGGTGGTCGATTGCAGTATGTGATGTATGGCCGGGGGTTTGACATGTTTGACCAGCGTGGTGGTTTGAGCGGGTTCAAGCCGGTGGAGTCATTTACGGGCGAGGGATTGAGGCGGATGATTTACGCTCACAAAGTCCGGCGCGAACGCGACGCGGTCTTTGGTGCTTTTGATTGTCCTGATGGCGGCCAGAGTGCGGCGCGTCGGTCGGATTCGACCACTCCGCTGCAGGCGCTTAATTTATTTAACAGCCGGTTTTCGCTGGAGGCGGCTGAGGCCTTGGCGGCCCGGGCGGTGCAGGAGGCGGGGGATGATGTTGTTCGGCAGGTGGGGCGGGCGTGGCAGCTGGCTTTGGGCCGTCGGCCGACGGCGGAAGAATTGGCTGAGGCGGTACCGGTGGTGCGCGAGCACGGATTGGCTCCGCTATGTCGCGCACTCTTTAATAGCAACGAGTTCCTTTTTTTACCGTAGATGATTTTTTCTGCTGAATCTCTCTCTGGGCCGGGTCGGCGACTGCTTGACCGCCGCCAGTTTCTCACCCAGGCGTCGTCGGCGCTTGGGTCGGTCGCTCTGACTCATTTGCTCGGGAGCGACGATCTGCTGGCGCGTCCCGGGCCGCCGGCGGGAGTGATCATTGATCCCGCCCGACCGTATGCGCCACGCGGGTCGCACTTCCCCCCGAAAGCGAAAAATGTGGTGGTGATTTTTTGTGCCGGGGCGGTCAGTCAGCTAGAGACATGGGATTACAAACCGGACTTGATCAAGTGGGATGGAAAACCAATGCCGGGCGGGCCGGCTGTCACATTTCAAGGGCCCGCCGGAAATCTGGCGCGTCCGCAATATGCCTTTCAACCGCGCGGTCAGTCCGGGAAATGGGTCAGCGACCTGATCCCCCACTTGGCCGCGCTGACCGATGAGCTGGCGTTCGTGCATTCGCTGACCAGCCAGTCCAATACGCACGGACCCGCGGAAAATTTCCTTTCTACTGGATTTGTGCTGGATGGATTTCCTAGCCTCGGGTCGTGGGCCACGTATGCGCTGGGGAGCGAAAGCCAGGAGTTGCCAGCCTACGTGGCCATTCCCGACCCCCGGGGCGTGCCGCAAAATGGATCGAATAATTGGGGCCCGGGGTTTCTTCCAGCCGCCTTCCAAGGGACAACCCTGAGTAGCAAAGACCCGGTGCGGCATCTATCGGCACCCGGGGTGACGCCCGCGGCCGATCAAGCGGCCCGCTCGCTCCTGCAGCAAATGAATGCCCGCCATTTGAGTTTAAATCCTGGCGATGGGCGGCTCGCGGCCCGCATCGCTAGTTATGAATTGGCCGCCCGCATGCAGCTCAGCGTGCCTGAAATCAGCGACCTGACGACCGAGCCAGCTCATGTCCTGAAACTGTACGGCGCCGATGATGCCACCCATCCACATAAGGCCGCATTCGCCCGCAATTGCATTCTCGCCCGCCGGTTGATCGAACGCGGGGTGCGCTTCGTGCAATTGTTTAATGGGGCTTATGCCAGCGGCGGGGCACTCAATTGGGACGGCCATAGCGCCTTGAAAGAACAATACGATGGCCATGCCTCCATCCTCGACCAGCCCGCCGCCGCCCTGATCCGAGATCTGCGCCAGCGCGGCCTGCTCGAGGAAACACTCGTCGTCTGGTGCACCGAGTTCGGACGCATGCCGTTCTTTCAACAAGGCGCTCAAGGACGCGATCATAATCCCGATGGCTTTACCTGCTGGATGACCGGCGCCGGTATCAAACCCGGCGTCAGTCATGGACTCACCGATGAATTCGGGCGCAAAGCCGTCAAAGACGCTCGTCCACTCTACGACTTCAACGCCACCATCCTACACCTGCTCGGGTTGGATCATGAACAACTGACATTCGAACACAATGGCGTGCAGCGACGGCTGACTAATGTCGAAGGCGAATTAATTCATCAGATCCTCGCCTGAAGACGTCCGCTACGTCGAACGATTTTTTAGTAGCCGACCGCAGGGAGACAGCCAGCCGATAGGCTGCTCGTAGGGCGAGCGATAGCGAGGAGCGAGGCAAACCCGCATGCCGGGTGGTGTGGGAGGGGTGACGGGAGCAATTCCGTCACCCCGACCCGATTCGGCTGGTGCATGGCTGGATGGCCTGAATTCATGATTCGGTCATGAGGATGGTACCGGTATTTCTGGTGCTAATGGTGCCATTTGGTAGATGGACGGCCCGCTCGGGCTTGTCCCACTGTAGGCGGGTGGTTGGCATGCCCCTGTCTCCTGTTGCCTGGGGGCCGTGCAGTTCACTCTTGCCGGTGGCTGCGGGCGCAGTAGGAGTGGGTGACATGCATTCATTTTGGCTTGGTGGAGCGGGCTTGCGGCCGGGGGGCTGTTCAACGACTGTTTCATCGAGCCCTTGCGCCTGCTTGACGACGAAACATCCACATGAAAACAACGCTTCTTTGCACTCTCGCGTTTGCCTTGGTCATGCCGCTCACCGCGGCTGAGCCGAAACCTGCTCCGCCGGAACCACCGACTTATTTGACGGCGGCCGAAGGGGGGCGTGATTATGCGGACCAAGGGGAATATCTCAATGACTGGGGAGGCGTGCAGGTCATAGCGCTAGGGGCGGACGCCTTCCGGTTGGTGAGCTATAAGGGCGGTCTGCCAGGCGCTGGCGGGGACAAGCAGACGCGCCGCGAGGCTGAAGGTAAACGCGATGGCGATGTCATCCGGTTTGCCTCGGCGGATGGATATACGGCGGTGCTTGCCAATGGCACGCTGACCATCAAGACAGCGACGGGCGGGCCGTACACCATGAAAAAAACGGTTCGGACCAGCCCGACGATTGGGGCCAAACCGCCCGCGGGCGCGACCGTGCTATTTGATGGTACCAACGCCGACGAATGGGCGGGCGGACATCTGAAAGACGGCGCTCTGCTGGCCGCCGGCTGCAAAACTAAAAAGAAATTCGGCGATTACACGATGCATTGCGAATTCATTCTCCCTTTCAAGCCGTTGGGCCGGGGGCAGGGCCGGGGCAATAGCGGCGTTTATATGCAAGATCGCTACGAGGTGCAGGTACTCGACAGCTTCGGTCTGACGGGCGAAAACAACGAATGCGGCGGCGTCTACACGAAAGCGCGCCCGGCCGTCAATATGTGCTTTCCGCCGCTCGTCTGGCAAACGTATGACATCGATTTCCAAGCGGCAAAATTCGATGCGGATGGGAAAAAACTAAAGAATGCCAAACTCACGGTGAAGCACAATGGCGTGATCATTCACGATCAGCTGGAAATCGACGGTCCCACGGGCGGTGGCCAGCCGGAATCCGCGGACCCCGGGGCCATTCAGCTCCAAGGTCATGGTAACCCGGTCTTTTACCGCAACGTTTGGATTGCGGAAAAATAACCGAGTCGATTTTGGAGGCTTTGGCGGGTCGGTCTGGTTTTCCCAGCCGACCGACGGCGGCCCCGGCTCAGGGGCGCGTTCGGCCGGAGCTGAAGCCTGCGGCTTCCCATTCGGCGCGGATATTTGGCATCATAAATTCGCGCACTTGCTTGACCAGGGGCTCGCGCAAGGCCGGTACCATGCAGGCCGCGCCCATCGTCCGCAGGGAAGCGAGGAAATGGCGGTTGGCCTCGAATAAGGCGCGTTCCTCCGGCGATCGGTCTGAGAAATAGTCATCGAGCAGACTCTCCAAAAACTCCCGACCCCGATCCGACGGGATCTGGGTGACAATTTCACAAGTATTCAGTTCGGGATACCCGTAAATCGTGCACCACTGCCCGAGGTCGAACAGATAGCTGCCCACGGCAAATTCCCCCATGTCGATGATCAACGGCTGGCCGTCTCTGATCATGATGTTGCTGGTGTGGAGATCCAGATGCACACATTCATCCGTATCGGGGATGTGGTCGAGCCGGTGCCGCAGATGCTCGATGTCCTCCGGAGGAAAGTCGTCAGCTAGCTGGTGCAGCGAGCGTCGAAAATGCGTTTTGGCATCGGGGAAAACTGATTTGTGGTCCCGAGCGGAATGAATGGTCCGGGCGGCGGCGGCGAGCGTCCGAGCATGGGATGCAAGATTCTGCAAGTCGTTCCGGATGATCTCGCTGAATAGTTTTGCCTCAAGCATTTCGTAGATGACCCCCAGGCGGTCGCCGCACTGGACAATTTCGTAGGAAATCGCCGTGGGCACGCCCAGAATAAACGCTTCGCGGGCAAATTGTTTTTCGCGTTCGACCAGATCCGCGGAAATCCCGGCATAATAAAGCTTTACCACCGATTCCTCATCCAGACGATAGCATTCCCCGCACGTCCCAGCGGCCATCATTTTGTGATCATGAAGGGAGATCTCCCGCCTCGCTCTTGAGAAGCTGAGCAGTTGGCTGAGGCCGGTGGTCTCGAGAATGTTTTCGATAGATGCAGGCACGTTGACCAGCCGGAATGGCTTTCCAGAGGATTGAAACGATTTATGGAGTTCGAGCAGTAACCGCAGTCCGGCGCTGGAGATGAATGAACACGCGGCGAGATCGATTTCCAGCGTGCCAGCGGTGGCGGCGGGCAGTCGCGCGCGCACTAGCGGGGCGGTGGCTTGATCCAGAGGGCCTGCGAGCCGCAAGCGAAGGCTGTCGGGGCCTCGGTGTTCATCAATCTTGAGGTCTTTGCTCATGAGTCAGGTGGGTCAGTGAAGGCAGTCTGTCGATGGTGAAGGGCTGTCAGTGAATGTTTTCTGGTATATGGAGGTCACGCATGGACGGATCAAGAGCAGATGAGGGTGTTGTTGGTGGGGCCGGCCATGCAACGGGCGTCTGGTCCCTTATCGGTAGGTGAGTCGCATCACAGGAGAGCTGGAGGTAGGGGGGAGCCTAGGTGTTTTCTGGTTGACAGGGGGGTCTGAGAAACGAAGGAATAATCACATGTAGAACGAGTTCCATCAGTGGAACACCTATTGACCTATGATGGCACTGATTTGTAAAAGTAGGGCACCGGCGCTTGACCGTGGGCTGGCGATTCTTGAATTGCTGGACGGGGCGGCGGGCGGTTTAAATTTGACCGATATCAGTGTGGCGGTGGGGAGTCCGAAGAATTCCACTTCGCGATTTTTACAGACGATTGAAAGGAGGCTGCAGGCATGATCCGTCTGGTCGTCATTGGACTGTTGACGGCGGCGCTCCGCGCTGGGGCGTCCGACTTTTTCACGGAGAAGATTGAGCCGTTGCTGAAGAATCGGTGTTACGAATGTCATTCGCATGCGGCTGGGAAAATGAAAGGTGGGCTGACGCTGGACTCGAAGTCGGGATGGGAGCAGGGCGGGGACAGTGGGCCGACGCTGGTGCCGGGACGGCCTGAGGAAAGCCTGTTGATGAAAGTGGTGCGCTGGACGGATGACGACCATCAGATGCCTCCGAAGCAGCCGCTTCCGGCGGATGAAGTGGCGTTGCTCGAGCAGTGGGTGGCGACGGGCGCGCCGGACCCGCGGTTGGCGGTGGCGGTGGAAAAACCGGGCTCTGCGGAGGGTGACTGGTGGTCGCTGCGGCCGCTGGTCAAACCGGCTGTTCCTACGGCGGCCGGAAACCCGCTCGATGGCTTCATTCAGGCGGCGCTGACCGGCCGGGGACTTCGGCCGTCGCCTCCGGCCGACCGGCGCACGCTGATCCGCCGCGTGTATTTTGACCTGCACGGGCTGGCGCCGACTCCGGAAGAAGTAGAAGCCTTTGTGCAGAGCGAGGATCCGCAGGCCTATGAGATGTTGGTGGATCGATTGCTGGCCTCGCCGCGGTATGGTGAGCGTTGGGCGCGGCACTGGCTGGATACGATTCATTTTGCGGATACCCATGGCTATGAACACGACGTTTTCCGGCCCAACGCCTGGCGGTTTCGCGATTATGTGATTGCCAGTTTCAATCGCGACACGCCGTGGGACCGGTTCATCCGCGAGCAGGTCGCCGCCGATGTCATTTTTCCGGATGAGCCGCATCTGGCTGTAGCGCTCGGATTCCTCGGAGCCGGTAACCTCGATATCAGCGCCGCCAATACGGCGCCGATGCAGTTTGAGTATCTCGATCGCGATGACCTCGTGACGCAAACGATGTCCTCGTTCGTCAGTACTACGGCTCACTGCGCCCGCTGCCATGATCACAAATTCGATCCGGTTTCCCAAGAAGATTATTTTGCGTTGCAGGCGGTTTTTGCGGGTATCACCAAAGGAAATATTAATTATTATGACGACCCGTCGACGACCCGCGAGCAGCGGCGGCTTTCCAGTGTGAAGGCGGCCATTGACGCTGGGGACACGACGGTGTTGCAGTCGCCTGAGCATGAGGCGCTGGTCGCGTCATGGGTCCAGGAACAGGAAACGGCGGCTCCGTGGGTGACGGTGGTTCCGGAAAGTTTCGTCTCCGTTCAGGGAGCGAGTCTGGAGCGGCTGAGCGACGATTCGGTGCTCAGTAGCGGACAGCTTCCGGATCAGGATACCTATTCGATCACCGGCCGGACGGATCTGCAGGAAATCACGGGGTTTCGGATTGATTTGATGGTCGATGACTCGCTGCCGCGCGGCGGTCCGGGACGGGCTCCGAACGGCAATGTTCATCTCAGCGAGTTCGAGGTTCAGGTTTTTCGTCCGGGAGCGACGATGGGAGAGAAGCTGGTCCTGCGTCGAGCGGTGTCGGATTTCGATCAGGCGGGAGGCTATGACGTGACGAAGACGATTGACGGTGATTTGAAGTCATCGTGGGCGGTGAATCCGAAGGAAGGGGAACCTCATTATGCGGTTTTCGAGCTGGCGGCGCCTTTGCGATTGGAAGATGGAGGGCGGCTGGTATTTTTGCTTCGGCAATTGCAGGGTGGGAGCCATCTTTTGGGCCGGTTTCGGTTGGCGGCGACGACGGCGCCGGGGACATCGTTACGGGCTTTGCCGTCCGGGGTGGAAATGGTTTTGGCCAAGCCGGCGGGCGAGCGGTCGGCGGACGACAGGTTGGCTCTGGCCACCTATTTTCTGCGGCAGCGGACGGAGGCGGCGCTGGCTGCCCTGCCGCCGCCGGTCACGGTCTGGGCGGCGGCGCGGTCGGCGACCACGGAGGACCGTGGATTGATCACACTGGCGGAGCCCCGCCTCATTCGGCTTTTGAAACGCGGTGACTTGGCCAAACCGGGGGCCGAAGTTTCGCCGGGCGCGCTGTCCGCGGTCACCGCGCTGCCGTCCCGCTTTGACCTGCCCCAGGCGAAAGACGAAGCCGCGCGCCGCGCGGCCTTGGCCCACTGGCTCGCCGACCCCGCGAATCCTCTGACCTGGCGCAGCATCGTGAACCGCGTGTGGCATTATCATTTTGGTCGCGGTATTTCCGATACCCCGAGTGACTTCGGCCGCATGGGCGGTGCACCATCCCATCCGGAAATGATTGATTGGCTGGCCGCATGGTTTCGGGATGACGCCCGCGGGTCGCTGAAAGCGCTGCACCAGCTGATTGTGACCAGCGAGGCGTATCGCCAGTCATCGGCGCCCAATCCGGAGGCGGCCGAGATCGATCCCGAAAACCGGCTGTTGTGGCGCATGAACCGTCCAAGGATGGATGCGGACACATTTCGCGACAGCGTGCTCGCGGCCAGCGGGCGCCTTGATTCCGCGATGGGCGGGCCGGCGGTGGCGCACTTTACTTCTCGACCCGGGCCGCAGTCGACGCCGGTGCTCGATTACGATGCCTTTGACCGCGACTCGCCGGGCGCTTCCCGGCGCAGTATTTACCGAGTGGTGTGGCGTGCCATTGCCGACCCATTCATGGAAGCGCTGGATTTTCCGGACCTCGGCCAGTTGTCGCCGGTCCGCGGGTTTTCGGCTTCGGCTCTGCAAGCGCTCACGCTTTTCAATAATGGATTTGTCCTTCATTACAGCCAGCATTTTGCGGCGAGGCTGGAAAAGGCGGGGTCGACGCCGGAGGAGCGTATCCGGGCGGCTTTTGCCATTTGTTATCAACGACCGCCGGCGCCGGAGGAACTGGCGGGGGCTGTGGCGCTGGTCGATCGCCATGGCTTGGCTGCCTTCTGTCGCGTTCTTTTTAACAGCAACGAGTTCTTGTTTGTCGACTGATTTCTCCAGCCCTTGTTTTCATCATGCATCATCGATCAATCCATTCACGGCGGCATTTCCTCGGGCAAGCGGGTGGCGGTATGGCCGGTCTGGCGCTTTCGCATTTGCTGGCGCGTGATGGATTTGGATCGATGCCGACGCCGCGAGCTGAATTGAACGGTGGACTGCATCACCCGGCGCGGGTGAAGCGCATTATCCAGTTGTTCATGAACGGCGGAGTGAGCCAGATGGATACCTTTGACTATAAGCCGGAACTGGCACGGCTCCACGGACAGAAAATCGGGCCGAAAGAAAAGCCGGAAGGTCAGACGGGGGCAAGCGGTGCGGTCATGAAGAGCCCGTTTGAATTCAAGCAGCATGGCCAGAGTGGCCGGTGGGTCAGCAGCGTCTTTCCACACCAAGCGAAGTGGGTCGACGAGATGGCGTTTTTGATGGCGATGACCACCAAAACGAGTGTGCATGGACCGGGAAGTTACATGATGAATACGGGGTTTTTGCTACCTGGCTTCCCGTGTATGGGGTCGTGGATTTCTTACGGTTTGGGCAGTCTGACGGACAACTTGCCGGCGTTTGTGGTGTTGCCTGACGTTCGTGGGCTCCCTTACAACCAGAAGGGGAATTTTAGTTCGGCCTTTCTGCCATCGCGGCATCAGGGGACGATCATCAATGCGGGATCGGCTCAGCCGGTTCCAGATTTATTTGCTGATCCGAAGCATGCTTTCACCGGCCAGGAGGCGGATGCGGCTTCGCTCGACTTGTTGCAGGCGATGAACCGTCGGCACGCGGGGGCTCATCCTGATGACACTCGGCTGGAAGCCCGCATGGCCAGTTATGAACTGGCGGCGAAGATGCAGTTGAGCGCCCCGGAAGCCTTTGATTTGACCAGCGAATCGGCGGTCACCCGTGCGGCTTATGGTTTGGACGATCCGGTAACTGGCGATTTCGGTCGCCGCTGCCTGCTGGCTCGTCGTTTGGTGGAGCGGGGGAGTCGAGTGGTTCAGGTCTGGAGCGGTCCTCAGGGGGCGGTGAACAATTGGGACAACCACTCTAGTATTTTGACCGAACTGCCGCCCATTGCGGCCAGCGTGGACCTGCCCATTGCCGGTCTGCTCGGAGACCTTAAATCTCGCGGGCTGCTGGACGACACCTTGGTCATCTTTACCACCGAATTCGGCCGCACTCCATTTGAGCAGGGATCGTTGGGACGCGATCACAACGGAAATTCATTTGTGACTTGGATGGTCGGGGCTGGCATCAAAGCTGGCGCTGCCCACGGCCGCAGTGACGATCTCGGGTTCAAAGCCGCCGAGGGGATCACCTATTGTTATGACCTGCATGCGACCATCCTCCATCTCATGGGCGTGGATCATACCAAACTCACCTTCCGTACATCAGGAGTCGACCGGCGACTGACGGATGTGCACGGGCATGTGGTCTCTGAAGTGTTGGCCTAAGTGGCCAAAGAGAGGTCGCGCCATGAACCGCGCCTTCTCTGTCCGAACGGGGTGTCAGTTGAGATTCGGGCATCGCTCAGGCGAAAATTTAGATTGTTGCTGGGCGGCGGCGTGTAGGGTTCGGGATGCACCGATTTGCTCTGACCGCCTTGATTTTCATTTTGCCGTTTTTGGAGGCTGTTGCGGAACTGCCTGAGGGGGTGCGCCGGGTGAAGGTTCTGAACTATCCTGATTGTTTTGAAATCGCGAATGCCGAGACTCGCGTCACGTTTTGCCATCAAGTGGGGGGCCGAATTTTGCAATACGAGCATGACGGGCACAATGCTCTTTACCTAGACCCGGCGGAGGAGAAGTGGGGAACAACGGGGGGACCTGAAGCGCCGTCGAGCGCGGGCCGCTTTGATATTGGCCCCGAATATTTGATTCCAGAACGTCCTACCTTGTGGGTGGGTCCGTGGCAAGCGGAAGCCATCGGTCCGCGAGCCGTGCGCCTGACCAGCCAACCTGACGAGGCGACTGGGGTGCAACTTGTCCGCCATTTCCGCCTCGCCGCGACCGGTACGCACCTGAGTTGCGAACAGACCATCAAAAACATCTCCGCTGAGCCAAAATATTGGGCGCACTGGAGCCGAACTTTCGCCGTTCACGGCGGCATTGGAGTCGTTCCCCAAACCCCCGATACACGGCGCTATCCCAACGGATTCGTTATGTACAATCAGGGGGAGGAACATTCCATTATCCTGCGGCCAACCGACCCGAATGTCCGGATGCGCGGTGAGTTCCTCGAGGTCCTCGGACCCACCCGGCACCCGAAAATCGGTTTTGACTCGAATGCCGGCTGGTTTGCCTACGTGATGCCTCACGGTCAAGCCTTCGTCAAACGCTACCCCTCGCCCAAGCAGGGAGTCTATCCTGAGATAGCCGGACTCACGCTTTGTTTTTGGTATCCCCAAGCCTCCCAAGTGCCTGCTTGTGAGCTGGAACCACACGGTCCGCGCACCACCATCGCCCCCGGAGCGAGCGTCAGTTTCACCGAAGATTGGTACTTGCTCGCCCATCCGTTTCCACGCTCCGGGGAGTCGCTTGATCTCGAAAAGCTCGCAGCCCAGGTCGCCGCAGAAGCGCGCTGAAGGCACCCGCGGCCGCGCCGCCGCTGACGCCCCATGTGGCAATGGCCTCATCGAGAAATACGGGGCGCTTTTGTTTTGCCGGTTGCAGGACATCTCAGGCCGGTGGATGGAACGCGATCATCTCATCGCCGCCTATGCCCAAAGTTAAAACTGGTCTCGATCTCTTAGTAGCCCAAGATTTTGCTCCTTTGCATGGAAAGCGCGTCGGTTTGGTGACTCATCCGGCTGCTGTGGATAGCCAGTGGCGCCATGCCATTGAATTGTTTGCTGGCAGCGGCAAGTTTACGCTGTCGGCGATTTTCGGGCCGGAGCATGGGCTGTTGGGTCAGGCTCAGGATTTAATTTCGGTGGGCAGCGGGGAATCCAAAAAGCATGACGGTCTGCATGTGTACAGTCTTTACGGTGAGCAAGAGGCGAGCCTGCATCCGACCGCGGATCAGCTGAAGGACTTGGATGTGTTGGTGATTGATATGCAGGATATTGGTAGTCGGTACTACACCTTTCAAGCGACCATGCGTTATTGCCTGCAGGCGGCGCTGCCACGGGCTATTCGGGTGATTATTTTGGATCGACCCAATCCTCTCGGCGGTCTAGCGGTCGAAGGTCCGGCGTTGCGCAAGGGATATGAGAGTTTTGTGGGCTGCCATGATCTCGCGATTCGCCATGGATTGACCATGGGGGAGCTGGCGATGCTTTATCAGGATGAACTGAACTTGAACGATGGCGACCTGCAAGTGATGGCCTGCGAGGGATGGAAACGTCGCGATTTTTTTGACGCCACCGGCCTGCCGTGGGTGCTTCCCTCTCCGAACATGCCCACGCTGGACACGGCGATTGTCTACCCTGGCCAATGCCTCATCGAGGGTACCAACCTCAGCGAAGGACGTGGGACCACCCGTCCATTTGAAATTTCTGGTGCCCCGTGGCTGGATGCCTCGAAGCTGGCCGCGCGGCTGAATGCGGAGAAACATCCAGGGGCGGTTTTCCGACCGGTGTGGTTCCGTCCCACCTTTCAAAAACACGCCGGTGTGGACTGTGGTGGAGTGCAGATACATGTGATCGACCGCGAAGCGTACCAGCCCGTGCGGACCAGTCTGGCCCTGCTCGCAGCCATGAGGGAAATGTCGGGTGCGCATTTCAAATGGCGGACCGAGATTTACGAATTCGTCAAAGATCCCATCGCCATTGATCTACTTTTCGGCAGCGACCGCGAACGCACCCATTTGGAGGCCAACAAAACGTGGGTCGACCTGCCTAGGCAATGGAAACCGGAGGAAGAGGCCTTCACGCATCGTCGGCATACTTCATTTCTCTACGACTAATGTTGACCGTGCAGTCCGAACCCCTGAGCGGGGGCGAGGCTTCGACTGCGAGTTGAAGGGGGAGTGGTCATGACGGAGTCAACTCGCTGCCGGTCAGGCGTTAGGAGTGACGCCTTGTTCGCTGTTGGATTGAGGGGAGAAGAGCGTGGCTAAGCACAGAATGGCTAGTCCAAGAATCGGGAGCCAAGTAATGAGGAACTTGAATGAGGACTGGGAAGCGCCTTAGCGATCCGCCCACACGACAAACGCATCAGGAGATACACAGTCAATCCGACTGGAAGAGAGACGCAGAGCGCACCCAGAACTGTATGGGCGAACGACGCCATTCCAAACTCACCGATAAAGTATCCGAAGTCAGGAACGATAGATCCAATCATCAGCCCGCAGAGAATAGCAGGCGGAAGAACCCTCCTGAAAGGTAGAACGAATCCGGCATGTGAGATCGTGAAAGGCATCTTTCTTCAGCGAACGTCGAAGGTGTGGCACCGGCTACCGGGAGCGCCACTCCGCAACAGGGTTAAGGCTTGCAATTTATACACTCTCTTATTTTAAATAACAAATGGTCCAGAATTCGATTGTATCTCAGATGT
>CAJBME010000124.1 GCA_903954065.1 uncultured bacterium | reverse complement strand
TCGGCCCTCATTCCGTACCTCTTCATCCTCATCGTTGCCGCCGGTCTCATCTTCATTACGTCGGTCAATGCCCTCATCGATACCCAAGAACGCCTCGGTCGAAATCTGCCATTCGTCGGCTCGCTCATGGAACACCACATCAGCGGCATCGTCTACGGGATCGGGGTGCTCGGACTCGTGTTCTTGTTTACGCTTCTTTATATCATCATGCCCGTGGCCAAGGTCTCGTTCGGCCGAGCCCTCGCCGGTGGCATTACCGCCGCCATCCTCTGGGAAATCGTGCGGTACTTGCTCGTCATTTATTATACCCAGGTTTCCATGGTCAACGTCATCTACGGATCGATGGCCACCATCATCATCGTCCTGCTCACTCTCGAGGCCGTCGCTCTCATTTTGCTGCTCGGCGCCCAAGTCATCGCCGACCTGCAACGAAATGCCAATGCCGGCCTGCCGTGGCATAAAGATCCAGAAGAAGAGGCCGCTTGATCGTCATCCGCCGCCGGCCGCCCGTCGTCGCACTCAGGACCGGCCCTGCAGCGTAAGGAGGCGACGGCGTGAGGGCTTGCACGCGGCCGTGGCCCTTGCCATCGTGGGCCGCAACATGAAGCCAGTCATCGAGAAAATGAACCGTGAGGAGGCTGCTCTAGCTGTGGAGTGGGCCGCCCGCGAAGGATGGAATCCCGGATGCAGTGATGCCGGTATTTTCTACGACACCGACCCGGACGGGTTTTTTATGGCCCGGCTGGGCTCCACGCCGGTGGCGGTGCTGTCGGCGGTTCGTTATGGCGATGACTTCGGTTTCATGGGGTTTTATATTGCCGCGCCCGAGCATCGAAACAAAGGCTACGGGGGCTTGCTGGCGCTTGCCGGCATCAAACATCTGGACGGCGTGCCCGTCGGTTTGGATGGGGTGGAGGCGCAGCAGGCGAATTATGCGCGCCATGGATTTGTCATGGCCCATGCCAATGTGCGATATCAAGGGATCGGGCCCGGCGCCGCGCCCGCCGCGGCAGGGTGCACCGGGGCCGAGCTGCGGTCGATTCAACCCGCTGATTTACCCGGTCTTTTTGCGTATGACCGGCGTCATTTTCCGGCCGACCGCGAGGCATTTTTGCGGGCCTGGATCTTCCAGCCTGGCGCCACGGCCGTCTTAGCCCACCACGACGGCGCCATCGTCGGCTACAGCGTCCGCCGCCCGTGTTACCACGGCCATAAAATCGCCCCGCTGTTCGCCGCCAGCCCGGACATCGCCGCCGCCCTGCTCCACTCCCTGCGTTCGACCGTCCCTGCGGAGGAAGCGTTTTTTATCGATGTCCCACAGCCGAATCAAGCAGCGGTCGCGCTCGCGGCCGCGTCGGGTATGGTCCCGGTTTTTAAGACCGCTCGTATGTACCGCGGCCCGGCCCCCGAGCTGCCATTGTCTTGTCTGTACGGTATCACCAGCTTCGAGCTGGGATAGGGCTTTCCGGCCTCAGACTGGTTTGTGCAGTTCCACCGGCGGTGTTTTGCTGCGGCGCAGGCGGATATTGAGCATTTCCACGCCAAAGGAAAAGGCCATCGCAAAATAGATGTAGCCTTTTTCGATGTGCTGGCCAAATCCGTCGGCGATCAGCACCACGCCCACCAGCAGCAGGAACGAGAGCGCGAGCATCTTGATGGTCGGATGGCGATTGACATAATCGCTAATCACGCCGGCCGCGGCCATCATGACGCCCATCGCGATGACCACCGCGGCAATCATGACCCCAATCTCCTTCACCAGACCCACCGCCGTAATCACGCTGTCCAGCGAAAAGACAATGTCGATCACGACAATCTGCGCAATGACACTGGCAAAGGTGGCTCCCACCCGGTCGGATGTGGCATGAGACTCGCCTTCAAGGCTGCCGTGGATCTCATGCACACTCTTCCACAACAGAAAAACCCCGCCCAAAATCAATACCAAATCTTTGCCGGAAAACCCCTGCCCAAACACCTGAAACAGATCCGCCGTCAACTTGGTGAGCCAGAAAATCGAGAACAACAAAATGACCCGCATCACCAGCGCCAACATCAACCCTAGGGTGCGCGCCCGCGCCTGCTCCGACTTGGGCAATTTGCCCGCTAAAATCGAAATGAAAATGATGTTGTCTACCCCGAGCACAATCTCGAGTATCGTGAGCGTGATCAGACTGATCCACAATTGAGGGTCGGTAAGGAATTCCATCCCCCAGAGAATTCCCAGCCATCCCTCCACGTAAAGAGGAATTACATCCTTCGTTGAGGCCACGCTCCGCGTCGCCCCCGCCCAGAGAAGGGGAGTTTCTTCGTGCCACCCCGCCGCCGGCCGCCACCCTGTGACCGGCTCCACGCCCCAGGCTGCCACCAGTCTCTTCCTCATTCCCTGAAGTTCGAGCCGAGGGACCCCAAAACCCCCACCCGTCAGCGTCCTCCAATCAACAAAAGGCCGCCCACACCTCGATTTCTCTCCGAAAAATCGCCAATCCACTGTTCGCAATCACGTGTTTCACAGGAAAATCACGATTTTTTCAATTATTTCACCATTCACGTGTAACAAATCGACCGGGATTGCGAACTACCTGATGTGAGCATGCTGCTGCTCCTCCCGTCGATCACTTTCCGCATTCGTATTCATGTGCGGAGGAGGGGACTTTCGTGTGCTCATACCGGGGAGACCAACTTGGATGACACCGGGTGCACAACCGTGATGGCGACCGGCCCCACAGCCTTCAGCGGTCACGGACTGATGGCCCTGAGTATTACCGGACCACGAGCCCTTGGCGCGACCGGTCCACGGGCCCTAGGCGCATCCGGACTACGCGCCCTAGGATTAACCGGGCCATGGGCCCTAGAGTTAACCGGACCATTGGTTCTAGGCACAAACAAACGCGCAGCCCAATACAGTGCCGGCGGGAATGCCGTCACGAGTGTGGACTGCTATCGGGGTTTGTCTGTCCGCTCGGGTCACGAGCGTAAGATATCCGCCCGCCTTAAGGCAGGAAATGCAACTTTTGAAACGATCAGCGAGGTGTCGCTGGATCAGTCGGCTGCGCGGGGGGCTTTTTTACGAGCCTTGGCGCCGGTCGCTCCTGAAGAGTCCTCGGGCAGATCAGCCAACTGTTCCAAGAGCAGACGCTCTAGCCAGTTGGAGAAACTCCGCCCTTCACGGGCAGCTTCGGTTCGTGCTAAAGCGAGCAGATCGGCTCGCAATGACACACTGGTATGGGTTTTGCCACGGGCGCGTACTCCATGGCGACTTTTTGTTTTAGGTGTACTCACTCCTCATCATCCGCGCAAGCTGACCACTCCTCAATACAAAAATGCATCGAAATAAAAATTGTCTTTTCTAAATTTCTATTCCTCATGTACGACAAATCAGCACCTCGGTCCGCCGCTCCCGTGAACTCTGCAGCCCCCAGAGAATCAGTGCTTGTCCCCAATCACCTACTGGCCCGCCTGCAACCGCTCGCCGCGGCCAGCCACGGCGCCACCTCGGAACGGCTCATCGAAAAATGGATCGCCGAGAGAATCAGCGGCCGCCACCCCGAACTCCAGTTTCTCGTCCGCTCCGCCAGGCATTCCTCCACCAGATAAGCCAAACGCGCTATTTTTGGTCAACGGTCTGTAGACATGCCTGTTGGATCAAGGTTTTGACCCATTCGAGAACATCCGTTCATGGAAGTCCATCGCCACCGCGTCTGTCTAGGGAGGCCGTTTTTTAAATCCTTCGACCGGCCTGATCCTAAGAATGACGCAGCGACCGTCGGGCTGACCTGCCAAAATTGTCGGCCATAGGCCCCAACTCTGCAGAGTACTCTTGACCTAATCTTATATTGAAAGTACACCTTCCTAAACTCAATCCTCAGCAGGCTGTTGAGGCGATTTTATCACCGACCGGTTGGTGCGTGGCGTTCCTGCTCGTCAGAATTGTCTACGGCGTGGAGGGGCCGTCATGCGGGCCGGACGCCTGTTTCCAATTGTGAATTGGACGGCGCATGGCTATCGCTTGCCGACAGAAGCGGAGTGGGAAAAAGCGGCTCGTGGCGGACTCAAGGGTAAACGCTTTCCTTGGGGAAATACCATCAGTTATAGCCAAGCGAATTATAAGAGTGACGTGGATGTTGGTTACGATGTCAGCCCAGCGGGAGGTCTCCACCCCACATACGAAGTGGGCGAACGATCTCATACCGCTCCGGTCGGCAGTTTTGCTCCGAACGGCTATGGTCTGCACGATATGGCCGGTAATGCATGGGAATGGCGCTGGGATTGGGCCGGTGTGACCACCGTCCAAACAACGAAAGATCCGCGGGGGCCGCGTAAAGGCAGCGCCCGCGTCATGAAGGGTGGAAGCTGGTTTGCCAATGCGATTAGTAACCGGGTCGACACGCGGTTCAGTCTTGATCCCGGCAACCTAGACTACCGCTGGGGAGCGGGAGTTCGTCTCGTGCGCAGTACAATCAGATGAGATTTATCAAACAAAGACGAGTAGTAAACCATTGATATTTCAGCATTTTGGCCACGCTTTTTGATGGTCCTGATGGCTGAGGCGTGTCGATTAAAGTCGGGAACATCGTCCCAAAAGGCGCTATCTGTGAATCGAGTCCGCTGAACCGACGGCGTTGCCGTACGACCCTCAAGTGCCGTACACAGCCACAAAAAAACAAGTGAACGCTCGCCAAAAAAACTGGGCACCCGCGCCAAACTGCGGCTATTTTTTCAGGTCACCATAATATCAAACCCGTCTTGCCCCTGGCTCCTATCGAACGCTACACCCTGAGTTTTACCGCCGCCTCTCTCCGCCCCGAGTTGGCACGGATCGTGGCGGAGATTCGTCTCAGGACCGGTGATTGGAAATCGGCCTCCAGAGAGATCCTCGCGGCCAATGCACTCCAGTGCCGGAGTGCCAGCAGCTCCTCGCGCTTGGAGAGTGAACTCAGGCACCGCCTCTCCACCTTGACTGACGAGCAGCTCGAACTTCTTGCCCACGCCACCGCTGAGGACCGGGCGGCCCTAGCCTGGCTGGCCGCATGCAAATACAATCGTTTCGTTTTCGAGTTCGCTGCCGAGGTGCTGCGGGATAAGCTGGCCGCCCATGACCCCGTGCTGCGCCACTCCGACTACGAGGCATACCTAGATACCAAAAGCCTTTCCCACCCGGAACTCGAACGGATCACCCCGTCGTCAAAGTCCAAAATCAGGCAGGTCCTTTTCAAAATGCTGGCAGAAGCCGGGCTGCTCAGTCCCGGGGAAGCCTTGGGGATCATCCAGCGGCCGGTATTGTCCCCAGGGGTCGACCAAGCGGTGGTCGCCGATACGCCTCACTGGCTGGCCGCCTTCCTGATCTCCAACGACGAAATTCAAAGCCGCTGATGAATATAAACACGAACGACTTGTCAGAACGGCTTTTCAGGACGCTGAGCCACCCGAACTTCCTCGCTATGAAAGGACTGGCCAACGAGGTGCCGATCTTCATCCAGACCTATGAGCCGGCCCAAGAAGAGGTTATCGGCAGAATGGTCGATGGCCTCGCCAGCCGGCTTTTGAGTACCGGGATCAGCCTGAAGTCTCTCGACCTCTTCAAGCTGGTCCTCGACGAATTGGACGACGAAGGTATCCTGACCGATCTCCTGCGAGACGAGAAGACGTTTCAGAAGTGTGAGCTGCTCGACACTCTCCAGAATTACTCCGATCCTCAGACACACCTGATTCCCCGCCTGATCCGGGAAATCGGCGGGGCCGATACCCAGCTGACTCTGATCACCGGCTCGGGACGGATTTTCCCGTTCCTGCGCACCCACACGATCCTCGAATCCCTCCAACCAGCGATGCTGCGGCACCCGGTCGTGATCTTTTTTCCCGGCGAGTACACCCAGGATCAGACTGGCGGCTCCCACCTACGTCTCTTCGGTTCAATTCCTAGCCCGCGGATCAACAACCCCTACTATCGGGCAACGAACCTCGACCAATACCGCCTTTAACCCCCATGAGAATCCACGAGCTGTTCGTAAAACCGGTCGACCGCCCCATCGACGGCGTCATCAAGGCCGATGACGCGCGGAACCTTCAGACCGAGCTAGAGGAGTATGTCGTCACTCGCGACGTCGCCCGTGGCCTCGGTATCTTCACCGATCGTTATCTCCACGAATTGACCGCGAATGGCGTCTGGATCTCCGGCTTCTTCGGTTCGGGCAAGTCCCACTTGCTCAAGATCCTCTCGCTCATTCTGGACGGCCGCACCCTGCCCTCGGGCATTCGGCCGTCTGACCTGGTGTTGCCGAAGGTAGAGGACGAGATCGTGAAGGCCAACCTTCGCAAGGCTGCCGCGATCCCGTCCCGGAGCATTCTATTTAACATCGACCAGAAGTTCGACGGCATTGGCGGAGATCGTTCGGCCCCGATTCTCGAGGTCTTCGTGAAGGTCCTCAATGAATTGCAGGGCTATTACGGCAAGCAAGGATACATCGCGCGCTTCGAGCACGATTTGGATGTGCGCGGCGATCTCGGTCCGTTTAAAGAAACTTACCTCCGGGTCAACGAAGCCACTTGGGAAAAGGACCGCGAAGCGATCGCCACCGCCCGGAGGAGTGCGTTCGGCCGGGCCTACGCTGCTCACTTCGGTGGGTCCGAGGCCGAGGCCGCTAATCTGATGCGGCAGGTGCGGGAGGACTACCGCGTCTCCATCGAAAGCTTCGCCCAGCTGGTGAAGGACTATATCGCGAGGCAGGCTCCCGGCTTCCGCCTGAACTTCTTCGTCGACGAGGTCGGCCAGTTCATCGGCCAAGATTCCAAGCTCATGCTCAACCTGCAGACCGTCGCCGAGACACTTGGCACCGTCTGCGATGGCCGCGCTTGGGTCTTCGTCACTTCGCAGGCGGACTTGGAGGGCGTGCTTGGCGCGTTCAAGGGCCTCGAGGCCCAAGACATCACCAAGATCATGGGCCGCTTCAAGACCCAGCTCACGCTCGCCAGCGCCGACGTCCGAGAGGTCATCCAGAAGCGCCTCCTTGCCAAGAAGGAAGATGAACCCGAAGTGCTCACCGACATCTACGACCGGGAAAAAGACAATCTCCAGACCCTCTTCCGCTTCAGTGATAACTCCATCCAGTTAAGCGGCTGGCGAGGCAGCGATGAATTCTGCGGGTTCTACCCGTTTCACACCTACCAGTTTGACCTTTTCCAGCTCGCCATCCAGCAGCTCTCCAAGCACGGCGTCTTCACAGGTAAATACCTCTCCGTCGGGGAGCGGTCCATGCTCGCGGTGTTCCAGGAAGTGGCCAAAGCTGTGCGCGAGGAAGAAGTGGGCCGCCTCGCCACCTTCGATCTGATGTACGACGGCATTGCCGCCTCCATTCGGGGGGACATGCAGACAACCATCAAAATGGCGGAGGCTCGCCTCGGCGACGGACTTCCGATCCGTATCCTTAAGTCGCTATTCCTGCTCAAGTGGGTGCGCGAATTCAAGGCCACTCCGCGCAATGTTTCCATCCTGCTCATCGACCGCCCGGACATCAATATCCGCGACCACGAAAAGGCCGTGCTCGACGCCCTAGCCCACTTGGAAAGCCAGTCCTACCTCCAGCGAAATGGGGACATCTTCGAGTTTCTCACCGACACCGAGAAGGACATCGAGGTCGAGATCAAAAATACCGAGGTCGATGAGTCACAGGTGGCGGACTTGCTCGCCAAGGTGCTTTTCACCGACGTCCTCCGCGACCCGAAGATCCGCTACGACGGCAATGGACAAGACTATGCCTACTCGCGAAAGCTCGATGATGCGCTGATCGGCCGGGAAGCGGATGTGGCCCTCAACATCATCACCACCGAGCACCCGAACCACACTGATGCCACCACGCTGGCCGCCCAGAATACCGGCAAAGCCGAGTTGCTGGCGATCTTGCCGGCGGACACCCGCCTGACCGACCAGGCCCGGCTCTATCTCAAGACACAGAAGTACATCCAGCAAAATCCTGCGTCCGGCGATGAATCCCGCAAAGCGATCCTCGACCAGCGTAGCCAGCAGAACAGCATCCGGCGCACTCTGATGCAGGAGATCGCTAGCCAGTTTCTCGGGAAGGCACCCCTCTACCTGAATGGAGCGCGGCTCGACACCGTCGGCGAGGGCGAGGCCCGCAATCGTTTCGCCAAGGCCTGTCAAGACCTTGTCTCCTTCTCATTCCCGTACCTTCGTATGCTGAAGGGCTCGTTTGATGAAAGCACTCTCTCCACCGCCCTGCTCGCCCAGGACGACCTCCTCTCCAGCGGTACCCAGCAGCCTTCGGAGTCCGAACAGGAGATCCTGACCTACGTCATGCGGAATCAGGACACCGGCACGCGCACCTCCATCGAAGAAATCGTCCGCAATTTTGGCAAGCGCCCCTATGGCTGGTACCCCATGGTGGTCCTTACCTTGGTCAGTCGGCTGTTCCGCATGGGGAAGGTCGAGCTGCGCGGTGCGGAGCTGCTTGACGCGCGCGCTGCCTTTGACCATCTCAAGAACACCCGCCAGCACGGGTCCGTCCGGGTTCGGCTTCAGCAACAGTTCGACGCTACTAAGGTCAACGCCCTCAAGGCATTTCACCACGACTTCTTCGATCGCCCCAACTTGGGTACCGAGGCCCGCTCCGTCGGGCAGTTTACCGCCGAGGCCCTGGTCGCCGAGGCGCGCGACCTCACCGTGTTGCTTGACCAGTCTGGTCGCTACGGTTTTCTGGAACTACTGCGTCCCATCGTCGTCCAGATTTCCGGGCTGGCCGAGAAGGACTACACCTACCTCGTTAATCATCTCGCCGACTTCCAGGACGATCTACTCAACGCCAAGGATGATCTCATTACTCACATCAAGGCGTTCATGCTCGGGCCTCAGCGTGTCGCCTATGATGAGGCCATGAGTTTTCTTCGAGAGGAGGAAGCTAATTTTGCCGATCTTCCCGCCGGTGATGTGCAGCCCCTCCGGGATCTGGAGGCCTCTCCCCACCCTTATCGCGGTGGCGCCGTGCCCGCCGCGAAGGCTGCCGTGGAAACACTCCGAAAGCGGCTTGTCGATCTACTCAAAATCGAGCGCGATCAGGCCCTCGCGTCGCTCGATTCCCAGCAAGCTCGTCTCCAAGGGGTTGATGACTTCACGGCCCTCGATGAACCCGCTCGGCAACAGGTGATTGCCGTCTCACTGGCTGCCGAGGCGGCCATTCAGTCGGCCCGCTTCGTCACTGGCATCCGCGACCGGCTCCACCGGTACACCTCCCAGGATTTCCCGGCGCAACTGGCTCTCGCCGCCAAGCTGAGAAATCCGCCCCCCTCCTCGGAACGGGTCAATGAATACTCTGCGCCGGTGGTCCACTACACGCCGGCCACCCGTCTGCGTCCGCTCTGCTCGCTCCCCTACATCGCTAGCGAGGCCGACCTTGACCTCTGGTTGGGAGCCCTGCGGACAGCCGCCTTGGCAGAAATTCAAAACGGGAACCGCATCAGCCTGTGACCGCACACTCCCCGCGCTCGAGACACTGCCACGGTGCACCGCGCCACGCTGGTGTAGTAGAGGCTTCCTCCTTCCGCCGCTAGTCCACGCCCTCTCCGATGATCGACACCATCCTCACCCGGCCCGAAGGCAAGACGCTTGAATTCAAGCGCGACTTGTCTTCGCCTAAGCCCATGCTGAAAACGCTGGTGGCCTTTGCCAACACGGCGGGTGGACGGCTCGTCATCGGCGTGGACGACGACAAGCAGGTCGTCGGCGTGGAAGACCCGCTGGAGGAAGAGGAGCGGCTCTGCAACCTCATCGCCGATTCCATCGCCCCCCGGCTGGTGCCGAACATCGAGATGATCACCGTGGAGGGCAAAACCCTGCTCATCGCCGAGGTCTTCCTCAGCGGCTCCCGCCCGCACTTCCTTCGCGCCGAAGGCCCGGAAGTCGGCGTTTACGTGCGCCTCGGCTCCACCAACCGCCAAGCCGATCGTGAACTCGTCGCCGAACTCCGCCGCTCCGTGGAAGGCGGTTCCTTTGACGAGTTGCCGATGCCCGCCCTGTCGTCCGACGATCTGGATCTGAAAGCCGCGCAGGCCCATTTCAAAGGCAAGCGCGAGCTCGACGAGCAAGGTCTGCTCACCCTCAAACTCTTGCGCCGCGAACAAGGCGCCCTGGTGCCCACCAAGGGTGCGGTCCTGCTCTTCGGCAAAGACCGCCTCGCCCATTTCTCCGACGCCTGGATCCAGTGCGGCCGCTTCACCGGCACCGACAAAACCCACATTTTCGATCATACCGAGCTGCACGAACCTCTGCCGCAGGCGGTGGAAAGCATCCTCCTCTTTCTGAAAAAGCACGCCATGCGGGCCGCCGATCTCTCCGGCCTCCACCGCAAGGACGTCTGGAGCATCCCCCTCACCATCCTGCGCGAGGTGGTCGTCAATGCCCTCCTCCATGCCGACTACTCCCAGCGCGGCGCTCCCATCCGCGTCGCCTTTTTTGACGACCGCATCGAAGTCGAAAACCCCGGTATCCTCCTGCCCGGTCTGACTATCGAGGACATGAAGCAAGGCGTCTCCCGGATCCGCAATACGGTCATCGCCCGCGTCTTCCGCGAACTGAACCTTATCGAGCAATGGGGCAGCGGCGTCCGCCGCATCTTCGAACAAGCCAAGGCCCAAGGCCTGCCCGCCCCTCAGATCGTGGAAATCGGCATGCATGTCCGTTTCATCGTGCGGTTAGCCACCCCGATCCTCATCCCCGAGCAGAAGAGGCCTGAGTCACGGCTAGAGTCACGGCTAGAGTCACGGCTAGAGTCACAGCTAGAGTCGAGACTGGCCGCTAGCGTCATCAAACAGCTCCTTGATCAGGAACTTGGCAAGGCGGCTCTGGCTCCATTGCTCGGCCACAAGACGGTTTCCGGCGAACTCCACAAGCAGATCAAGCGCCTTCTCGAATTAGGCTACATCGAGATGACCCTCCCCGACAAACCCAACAGCCGCCTCCAGAAGTATCGCCTCACCGCCAAGGGGCGTGCCCTCCTCGACTCCACCCGCCCCTAGTCTTTCAGCCTTTCAGCCTTTCATCCTTCATCCTTCATCCTTCATCCTTTCCCTTGAACACTTCCGCCCTCAAGACCTTTGCCCCCGCCGTGCGCCGCCAACTCATGGAGGCGGTCACGCGCAAGCTGGACTACGTGCTCAGCGCCCAGACGCCGGATTACCTCACCACCTTCGCCCCGCAGGTGGCTGCGCTCAGGAGGCTCGCCCAGACCGACCGCGCTGGCCTCATCGAGCGCGTCGCCTACACTTGGTTCAACCGCCTCGCCGCCCTCCGCTTCATGGACGCCCGCGGTTGGCACCCGTTCCGCGCCCGCGTCCTCACCCCGGCCAGCGCCGCGGAGACCCAGCCCGAGCTGCTCAAACTCGTCCGCGGCGGCGCCATCCCGGAGGAGCTGAAGTCCTCCACCGACCCCACCCGGCTCAATGACCTGCTCGATGGCCGCATCCCCTCGCCCGACGCCCAGGGCGAGGTCTATCGCCAGCTCGTTCTCGCCGCCTGCCGCTTCTACCACACCCTGCTGCCGAACCTCTTCGAGAAACTCGACGACGAGACCGAACTCCTCCTGCCCGATGATCTCCTCACCGAGCACTCGGTCGTTCACGGCTTCCGCACCGAGATCACCGACGACGACTGCGGCGACAGCCAGCGGGCCAATGTCGAAATCCTCGGCTGGCTCTACCAGTTCTACATCTCAGAGAAAAAAGACGCCGTCATGGCCCGCAAGAGCGCCGTGCCCACCGAGGACATCCCCGCCGTCACCCAGCTCTTCACCCCGCACTGGATCGTCCGCTACCTCGTCGAAAACTCCCTCGGCCGACTCTGGCTGCTGAATCGCCCCAACTCGAAACTGCGCGAGCACATGCCCTACTACATCGAGGGCGAAGCTGAGACCGACTTCCTCAAGATCACCAAACCCGAGGAAATCCGGTTGGTTGATCCCGCCTGCGGCAGCGGGCACATGCTTGCCTACGCCTTCGACCTGCTCTGTCTTATCTACGAGGAGGAGGGCTACGCTCCCTCTGAGATTCCCGCACTCATTCTTCGGCACAATCTGCACGGGCTGGAGATCTGCCCCCGCGCCGCCCAGCTCGCCGAGCTGGCCCTCGTCTTCAAGGCCCGGGAAAAATCCCGCCGCTTCTTCCAGCCCGAACACCTCGTCCGGCCCCGCATCATCGAGCTGCGCGACGTGCGCTTCGCGGAAGGCGAGCTGCGCGACTACATCCACGCCCTCGGGCTGGGCGACCTCTTCAATCAGCCCATACTCCGGCTGCTCCACCAGTTCGAGGAGGCGAAGAACTTCGGCTCCCTCATCCAGCCGTGCCTCGACGAACGGGCCATCGCCGACGTCCGCCGCGCCATCGAGACGAAGGACCTCGGCGGCCAGCTCTTCCTGCGCGAGACCCACCTCAAAGTCCTGCGCGTGCTCGAACAAGCCGAGGCGCTCACCCAGCGGTATCACGTCGTCGTGGCCAATCCGCCATATATGGGCGTAAAACAGATGCACAGGGGCATTAAGGAGTTTGCCAAGGAGTTTTATTCAACTGGAAGGGCAGACCTGTTCGCCATGTTTCTAGAGCTCGGATTTCGCCTCTCTAAGCCCGCGGGATTTTCGGCAATGGTGACAATGGAAAGTTGGATGTTCTTAACTAGCTACGAAGATCTCAGAGAATCCATTCTCGCTACCAAAACAATTCTCTGTTTCCTTCACATGCCTTACAGCGGCAAAGGAGGGACTAGTATGGGGATCAATTTTGGAACATCCGCTGTGGTCTTCCTAAACAAGTCCGCACCTCTGCATGAAGCACATTATTCGTGCGTGCGATATTATGAAACAGATGAGAACGGAGTCCCTGTTACTTTTCCTGTCAAAAACGAACGTCTATCGCACAACTCAGCGGAGTCCTTCAGGAATATTCCCGGAAATCCAATTGGATACTGGATGCCGAAATCCGTCAGATCGGTTTTTCAAAAGTCTGATTTGCTTGAGGTGGTCGCTGACGTAAAGCAGGGGCTTGCGACGGCGGATAACGATAGATTTATCCGCCGTTGGTTCGAGATTGATTTTCAACAGATTGGTTTTTTCTGCTCTGACAATCAGGAGGCTGTTGCGTCAAGAAAGAAATGGTTTCCCTATACTAAGGGGGGCGATTTCAGGAAGTGGTATGGGAACAATGAATATGTAGTCAATTGGCAGAATGACGGCTCTGAAATTCGCAATTTTGAGGATGACAAAGGCAACGTCCGATCAGCCGTGCGTAATCCATCATACTATTTTAAGGGTGGCATAACTTACGGACTCATTTCGACCTTTGGGTTTAGCGCTCGTCGAGTATTTGGAGGGTCCATTTTTGATGTCGGCGGATCTATGATTTTTCCCAATATTCCGCCCGACGCGCTTCTTGGATTCCTATGTTCAAAAGTTGCAACCTGCATCATTTCCATTCTTAACCCAACGCTCAATTTTCAAGTTGGTGACGTTGGTCGATTGCCGATCTTAAAAACGGCATTCACTTCTACCTCGGCTTTTTCTCATGCTGATTTAATCACGCTCGCCCGCGCCGACTGGGACAACTTCGAGACCTCGTGGGACTTCCGCGACCAGCCGTTGCTGCGGCCGGGGCTGAAGGGCGCGACGCTGGAGGCGAGCTGGCGGAATTGGGAGGCGCAGAGCACCGCCGCGATCCGGCGGATGCAGGAGCTGGAGACGGAGAACAACCGGCTCTTCATCGCCGCCTACGGCCTCGACGGCGAGTTGCAGCCCGAAGTGCCCGAGGCGCAAATCACCTTGGCCCGCGCCGACGCCCGCAAGGACATGGCCGCCTTCCTCTCCTATGCTGTCGGCTGCATGTTCGGGCGGTATTCGCTCTCGGCTCCGGGCCTTATTCTGGCGGATGCGGGAGACACGCTCGAAGACTTTTGGAAGAAAGTGGCCAGTGACCAGTGGCCAGTGGCCAGAGAAAAGGCATCCTCCGACGCGGCTTCCCAACTGACCACTGACCACTGGCCACTGACCCCTGAATTCCATCCGGACCCGGATGGAATTCTCCCCGTCTTGGACGGGGAATGGTTCGAGGACGACATCGTGGCTCGCACCCGCGATTTCCTCCGCGTCACCTTTGGTGAGGCCACCCTGCGGGAGAACATCCGTTTCATCGAGGACTCCCTCGGCAAGGACCTGCGGAAGTATTTCCTGACCGACTTTTACAAGGATCATCTTCAGACCTACAAGAAGCGTCCCATCTACTGGCTGGTTCAGAGTCCTAAAAAAGGCTTCAGCGTCCTGCTCTACCTCCATCGCTACACCCGGGACACGATGAACCTTGTCCTGAACCGTTACCTTCGCGACTACGAGGTGAAGCTGCGCAATCGCCTCACCCACCTTGCCGAGCAGGAGGCCACCGCCCCCAGCGCCAAAGCCAAGACGGAAGCCCGCAAGGAAGGCGACAAGCTCAAGAAGATCCTCCACGAGTGCGAGGAGTGGGAACGCCAGACCCTGCTCCCCCTTGCCCAGGCCCGCATCGAGCTGGACCTCGATGACGGCGTGAAAGTGAACTACCTCAAACTCGGCGAAGCCCTCGCCCCCATCCCCGGCCTCGCGGCCAAAGAAGCCGAATGACGAGTGGGTTGGCGCATGGTAAAGCATTAACGCCACCACTCCTCATTCACCAGCTGCTCAGAAATCCATGGCCCTCGCTACCAAAAAGCCCGCCCGGAGGCCGGCTTTGGCCCCGCCCAAATCCCGCCTACCCGCCTCCTCCTCGTGGAAGGCCCTGGGACTCGCGTTGTCTCGACTTGGTCTGAAACCCAAGTACCTGAAAGACACCGTGTTGCCATCGTGGTGGGAGCCGTCGGTGGCTGCGGACCGCAATGGATTTCTTGAGACGGTAGCGCTGATCCATCGGCGCACTGGATTGGACCTGCCTAGCCTGATGGCTGGCGTCCCGATGTGGAAGGGTGGGGGATCGGTGGTAAAATTCAAAAAGTCTTCACGGAAGTCTGAGGATGATGTGAAGACCTGCCAAATGCTAGCGAGACAGGCGGCTGAAGTGGTGGCGTCGGCCATGGCTACTCCAATGCCAAACCAGTTTCCGGAAGTGCGAGAACTTCATGCTATTCTGAAGGATCAAGGTGTGTGCCCATGGGTCGGATTGGATGATCTTGCTGCTTGGTGCTGGAAAAATGGAATTCCCGTCATTCACCTCCATAACCTTCCCGTCGGCTGCCAAAAGCCCGACGGACTGGTCGTGCGCACCTCGTCGGGCCGCCCCGTGATCGTCCTCTGCCATGCGTCAGTGCGTCCCGCATGGCAGATTTTTATCATTGCGCACGAGCTGGGACATATTGCCTTGGGCCACGTGCCGGAAGGCGGGGTGCTGGTCGATTCCGGGCTGGAACAATCAACGAATGAGACCGAGGAGGTTGAGGCTAACAGGTATGCAGTAGAGTTGTTGACCGGTCAGCCTGATCTCGGACTCACTTCGTCTGGGCAAATGAACGCATCGGCTCTCGCGACGAGCGCCCGAAGGTTCGGCGAACGTAATCGCATCAATCCAGGGGTGGCTGCGCTCAATTGGGGCTTTACGACCGGAAATTGGGTAGTCGCCAATGGAGCCGTGAAGATTCTTGAGGGTAAGCAGGACGCGCTCAAGGTGATGCGTCAGGCCGGTGCTGCAGGATTGGAATGGAGTAAAGTATCCTCCGATGTCGCGGAATGGCTGGAACGCATGACCGGTTTACGGCCTGCCGTATGATTCACCTCCACGATATAGACGTGCTCCTAAAGCTCGCCGCATGTGGCTTGCTGGAGGAACTGGTAGTATTGCTTGAGGTTGGGGACGATGAGGTACGTATTCTTGGTACCGCGATCCACAAAATCCGACAGCTAGGGCGGCGAGCAACGTATTCAGTCGAAGTCGTGGCTCAGGCAGTCGCTTTTTGTGAACGCCACGCCACGCTTCCTGACGCCACCGATTCGTCGGCATTTGAGCAATTAGTCGCCTTGGGAGAGGGCATGGATGTTGGCGAAGCGGTGCTGTACTCAGTCGCATGCGCTCATCCCGACTCTCTAATCGTCAGTGGGGATAAACGGGCCATGGTTAGCTTGGGTCGTCTGCCTCCCGGCGATAATCTCCTGCAGCGGCTTCATGGACGCGTGATCTGTTTTGAGGAATTGTTGTTTCGGTACTGGGAACGCCACGGATTCGACCGGCTCCGGGATCGATGCTGCCAAGGCCTGTATGCGGACGGCGTACTCAAGCTGTGCTTCCGCGGAGGGTTGGCTACCCTTGCCGAAGACGCCTCTACAGGGCTGCGCTCCTTCTGGTCTCAGGCCTACCTCGATACCGGTGGTATTTTGGTCAAACGAACCCATTTTCCCGATAGATGATTGCTCTGCGGCCGGGTTTCACACCCTAGCACGGCCGCCACGGGTTCGGTTGTAATCTCGGTTCTTCCTAATGAAACGCATCCACGACAGCCTCCATCGGGTCTTCCAGCGCCACCGCCTGATCTTCTGGTATGACGCCACCGGCGAGTGGGAGGCTCACTTCGCGGCCTATCCGGACGCCGCGGTGACCAAGCTCTCGGTGGCCGGTGATGAATTTTCCACCAAGGTCAGGATCGTTCGCGACCCGGACCCAGGGGCACGCTACCTGATCTACCTGGCCCAAGCCCGGCCGGCGGACGCGGAGAACTGGCTGCTGGACCTTCTGCTGCAAGGATACGAATACAAAGCCGACAAGGCCTCACTCTCTTTGCAGGAGGTGGGGCTGCCGCCAGCATTCAAGCACCTCGTCGAAGATCACTCGCACTTTTTTCAGGGCAGCAAGCGGGTACAGGGGCTCAAGGATCTGATCGGCAAGGACGACGAGAGCCGGGACATCCGCCTCAAGATGATGGCGCTGCTGGCGGAAACCCCGGTGGAAGTGGATGCCATGCTGCTGCACTTCCTCGCCCGAAACATGGAGGAGGAGTTGATCGACCCGGTGGGCGCCTGCTTCGACGCCGCGGCTCTGGTCGATCCTTTCTGGAAAGAAGTGGAGCGGCTGTTCGGCTACTCGGCGGCGGTGCCGTCGACGCGGGATTTTGCGGTGCTGCTCTTTCGGGCCGCGAATCCGCTGGATACCGGGGTGACGTTGCATCCCCACGCGAAGGTTTTCCTCCAGCGCTGGAAGGACAGCCAGATCCACGGGAAGACCTTCAGCCGCTGGTCGGAACGCCTTGAGATCGAGCTGCAGGTCGCCACTGCCTTGGCTGCGCTGGACGAGCGGCAGTCACTCGGGGATGCAGATGCCTTCGAGATTTTCGAGAAGTTCACCTTGCATCGGCTGTGCCGGTCGTTTTCTGATGGAACGACGGCATCCGACCTGCGTTCGGTCATGCACCAGAGGCGCCCCTCATTCTGGTACCCGCGGCACGAGCACGGTTACGCGGCGTTGGAGCAGGCCCTGGAGCTGCGAGAACTGATGGCGTCGGCCGAACTCACAGTGGATTCGGCAGCGGCCGGGGTCAGCCGCTACGTCGCTGGCTGGTGGCGCATTGACATGGCCTACCGGCGCAGCACTTGGCACTTGCGCCGCTACGGGCAGGTCCAGCTGATGGAGCAGATTTCGCAGTGGGTGGAAAAGTCGTATGTGAACAATTTCCTGCTCCCGCTGGCGGACCGTTGGAGCGACCGGGTGCGGGCCATGGAAACTTGGGAATGCCCGGGAGTCTTGGCCCAGCGGAACTTCTTTGAACACTACGTGAGGCCCTTCCTTAACAAAGGGCAGAAGGTGTTCGTCATCATTTCCGACGCCCTCCGCTACGAGGCCGCCGCGGAATTTGCGCAGCGGCTGCACTCAGCCAGCCGCTGGACCACGGAGATGGACGTCCTGTTCGGGTCTTTGCCCTCCTATACCCAGCTCGGGATGGCTTCGCTGCTGCCGAACAAGCATCTCGCCCTAGACGGTACGACCGCCACCGTGATCGTGGACGGCCAGAGTGCCACCGGTACCGCTAACCGCGCGGAAATCCTCCGCGCCGCGTGCGACGGGAAGGCCACGGGAATCCAAGCCGAGGAATTCTTGGAGCTGAACACCAAAACCGACGGCCGGACCCTGATGCGGGATCATGAGTTGATCTACATCTTCCACAACGTCATCGACAAGACGGGCGATGCCGCAGGCACGGAAGCGAAGACCTTCGATGCCGTGGAGCAGGCCTTCATCGAGCTGGACCTGATCATCCGCAAGGTGGCGAATATTAACGGCAGCAACATGCTGCTGACCGCCGACCACGGCTTCCTGTTTCAGCAGGACGATGTCTCGGCGGCGGATGTCACGGCCCTGCCAGCCGCGGCGGAATGGACTTTCCGCAACCGGCGCTTCGCCCTCGGCCGGGAGATTCCTCAGGACGCCAAGGTGAAGCGCTTTGACAGCGCTGCGCTGGGCCTAGAAGGCGCTTGGTCGGCGGTCTTCCCGCTTTCTCTCGGGCGCTTCCCCCTCCAGGGATCCGGCAAGCGCTACGTCCACGGAGGGATCACCCTCCAGGAAGTCGTGGTGCCCGTGGTCAAGATCCACAAGGCCCGCGCCGACGATACCGGGCGCGTGGAGGTGGAACTCCTGCGGGTGCCGGCCAAGATCACCACCGGCCAACTCTCCGTCTTGCTTCTTGGACACGCTTCAGCAGCATCTCCTCAACATCATCCACAGAAATCTTTCTGGGATAGCACCACATCCAGATGTTGACCTCAAAAAAGCCTGCT
>CAJBME010000123.1 GCA_903954065.1 uncultured bacterium | reverse complement strand
CTCCGGCCCGCTCTGTAGGCAAGAGAAGCTAGCAAACGAGATATCTTTAGACAAGCGGACCGGGGGGCGCCGCTCTTATAGCAGACACTTATACCAATGCCTGCATCCCCTGCCACCATGGACAGTGCCGCTTGGAAAGCGTGGCTTTCCATTCACGGATCACGCCTTCTGCTTTTTGCTCGCCAGCAAACACGGACCGAGGCCGACGCCGAGGACGTCATGCAAGACGCCATGGTGCGTCTCTGGCGATCCGGCCTGATTCAAAAAAACGAGCAGGGAGAAGATGAGCCATCGCTGGCTGCCGCCTTCACCCAAATCCGCCGAGCCGCCATCGATCAAGCCCGCAAAAACATCCGTCAGGCCAATCGCGACCAACGATCAATTGATCTGGGCGAAGACCAGACCGGTATCGTGTGGTTTGAAAGCTCCCTCGAACAAGATGAACGGGCGCTCGCGGTGGAAGACGCCATGAAAAAACTTCCCGATTACTATCGAGAAATCCTCACGCTCAAAATCTGGGGTGAACTCACCTTCGAACAAATCGCCGAGACCCTCGATATTCCTATGAATACCGCCGCGTCACGCTACCGCTACGCCCTGCAACAGCTCCGCCGTCACTTGACACCTGCCAAGCTCCAATGAGTCACGACACCCCTGAGCCCGCGCCCGCCCTAGAGCCGGAGGACATCGCCCTCGCCGCCAGCCTGCGCCCACTGCGCCCGCAACCACTGCCCACACGCCTGCTCAATCTGATCATCAGTCGGCTGGAATGCTCGTTTTCTGATCACACCGCCGCCCAAGACACCGGTTCTCCGTCTATGCCCCTGGATTCCAGCCTGCTCGCTTTCGAGAAAGAACTCCGCTCGCTGCGGCCCATGGAAATGGATTTTCCCACCGGTCAGCAAGTTTGGCGCGCCTTGGAACGCGAAATGAGCCCGGCCTCGGCCGCTCCACCCGCCCTCCACCTCCTGGAGGGAACCAAACCAACCGCATCCGCCGCAACCCACAGCAAGTGGAACCACCTCAGTCCTTGGGCCGCCGCCGCCGCCCTCGTCCTCGCTAGCTGGATCGCCTTGCCCCACCTCCCCCACCGCTCAACCACCATCGCGGCAGCCACAGAAACCGCGAAAGCCGGCCTGATCCCGTACGCCGACCGCACCAGCGAAAAAGGATCCGTGGCCCCAGTCTTCCCCGTCAGCCCGAAACTCGCTGTCTTCGGCGACCCCGCCAGCCAGTTGGTCGCCGGCAACCTGCAGCGAACCGGCCTCCCCAGCGTCAGCATTCCAGAAGCCACTTCACCCTACGGCCTGTTGGACGTCGATACGTTTGACCTCCCCGAAGACTACTGCCGCGCCCGCGGGCTCCAACATGGAGTGGCCCTGCGCCGAGTCGGCCTGGGGGGCCCCGCCAGTACCCACGGCCTCGAAGTGGGCGACATCATCATCCGTATCAATGGAGCCCCCGTCAGCACCTCCGAAGACTTTGCTGTCATGGTCAAAAACTCTGCCCCAGGCAGCGTGATGACGCTCAAGGTTCTACGAGGCCGCTTGTTGGGCGAAATCCCAGTCCGCCTCGGCTCCGCCCCGTCCGCTTGAGGAGCCCGCCTTGTCAGCCTGAGAAGATCGGTTTTGACCCGTCGCCCATGTGCGCTACTGCATGGGATGACCGAAAGTATAATTCCGAACGTGCTCGCTGAGCGGTATGCCACGGCCCCCATGCGGGCCGTATGGTCAGCTGAGGGAAAGATCAGGCTGGAGCGCGAGCTGTGGATTGCCGTGATGAAGGCCCAGCGTTCACTGGGCTTGGACATTCCTGCTGAAGCCATCGCCGCGTATGAACGCGTGAAAGACCAGATCGACCCCGCGTCGATCATGCGCCGCGAGCGAGTGACCCGGCACGATGTGAAGGCGAGGATTGACGAATTTTGTGAACTAGCCGGCCATGAGCACGTTCACAAAGGCATGACGTCGCGGGACCTGACTGAGAACGTCGAGCAGCTTCAGGTTTTCCGTGCGCTGGAAGTCATTCGCACCAAGGCGGCGGCGACGCTCTTGGCCGTAGCGCGGAGAGCTGAGCATGATGCTGCCCTGCCATTGACGGCGCGCACGCACAATGTGGCGGCGCAGCTTTCGACGGTGGGCAAGCGGTGGGCCATGTTTGGCGAGGAATGTCTGGGGGCTTTCCGGGAGCTGGAGCATCTCATTCAGTCGTATCCAGCGCGCGGGTTGAAGGGGGCGGTCGGCACGCAGCTGGATCAACTGAGTTTATTCGGCGGGGATGCCTCGATGGTGGCCACATTGGAATCCGAGGTGGTTCGTCATCTGGGTCTGGGCCACGTTTTGCAGGCTGTGGGCCAAGTGTATCCGCGCAGTCTGGATTTCCGAGTGGTCGCTTGCCTGTGCGATCTGGCCAGCGGTCCGGCCAGTTTTGCCAAGACTCTGCGTTTGATGGCTGGCCATGAATTGGCTGGCGAAGGGTTTGCCAAAGGCCAGACCGGCTCTTCAGCCATGCCCCACAAGATGAACAGCCGCTCATGCGAGCGCGTCAACGGGTTTCACACCCTGCTCAAAGGCTACGTGGCCATGGCCGCCGGCCTCGCGGGCGACCAATGGAACGAAGGGGACGTCTCCTGCTCAGTGGTGCGCCGGGTCCTGCTTCCCGATGCCTTTTTCGCCCTCGACGGGCTGTTTGAAACCTTCCTCACCATTCTGAACCAGATGGAAGTCTTCGCGATGTCCGTTCAGAGGGAAAACGAGCGCTATCTTCCCTTCCTGCTCACCACCACGTTTATGATGGAAGCCGTGCGGCGCGGAGTCGGAAGGGAGACCGCCCACGAAGCCATCAAAGAACACGCCACCGCCACCATGCGGGATCTCCGATCCGGCACCACCTCTCACAATGACCTGCTCGACCGCCTCGCAGCGGACGCCCGTCTGGGCCTGAGCCGGGCGGATCTCGACGCGGCCTTTGCCCGCGGCCAGGAAGCGACCGGTGCCGCTGACTCGCAAGTCGCCACCACCGTGGCCGCCATGCGGACCGCCGCCGCCAGCTGTCCTGACGCCACCCGCTACCAGCCGGGCGAGATCCTCTGAGCTATCCCCGCCCGTTACGCGTTGAGCCGTGCCATCACACGCTCAACGATGCCCTCGACAGGCCAGAGCCGCCCCACCCCTTCGTAGCCGCAGGACAACATACCTTCGTCGGGGCCAATGATTTCCGCCCCGCGTCCGCGCAAGGTCTCGGCATGACCGCGAGTAGCCGGATGCATCCACATTTTGCCATTCATAGCCGGGGCAATGACCAGTGGGGCCACCGTGGCCAAAGCAATCGCCGTCAAGGCGTCAGGAGCCAGTCCGAGCGCCAACTGCGCCATCGTATGCGCCGTGGCGGGCGCGATTAAAAGCAAATCCGCCGCGTCCGCCAAGGCAATATGCCCAGGACGCCAGCTTTCTTTTTCGTCATACAATCCGGTCACCACCGGATTCTTGGAAAGCACCTGCAGCGTCAGTGGAGTGATAAATTGCTGCGCATCAGCCGTCATCACACAGGTGACATTCACCCCGCGTTTGCAGAGCTGGCTGGCCAGATCCGCCGCCTTGTAGGCCGCAATCGATCCAGTAATCCCAAGAATAACACGTGGCTGAGTCATGGCGCCTACTCCTCCACCATGATCCCACCCAAATAAACACGAATCCCAACGCCCCGCAAAACATCCCCACCTACCGCCGCCCCAGCCGCTGCTGCCGCGCGCGCACCACCGCCACCAACCGGTTGACTCGTCCCACCCGCTCAAAAACCACATCCCCCCCCGGATGCGCGTCACCACCAGAAAAAACCACCGTTCCCACCCCCAGCCAACGCATCGGCCATGGCCGATGCAGGCGGATCGAACTCAAATCGCGCAACCACACTCGCCTCGAGGACTTGGCCACCAGCCCAACCGTGGCCTCCACCGCCTCCGCCGTCACCACATACTCCCGCGCCGCCCGGTGCCAAAGCAGCCGCACCACCAAAATGAAAGCCACCCCCAGCGACCCCGTTACCCATCTCACCCCAAACTGCCCTAGCCAATAACCCGCCGTTAATACTAGCCCCACCACCACCAAAGGCCATCCATACCCCAACAAACTAGGCGCCGCCCGATACTCGACGTCCCCATCATCCACTTCCCCATCATCCACTTCCTCATCATCCACTTCCTCGTCATCCACTTCCTCGTCATCCACTTCCTCGTCATCCACTTCCTCGTCATCCACTTCCTCGTCATCCACTTCCTCGTCATCCACTTCCTCGTCATCCACTTCCTCGTCATCCACTTCCTGAGAAACATCCG
>CAJBME010000122.1 GCA_903954065.1 uncultured bacterium | reverse complement strand
GCCACGTGTGGAAACCGGGGCCAGCGGACCCGGCTACAGTCGCGGCGCCGAACGCCTCTCCGAACGTCTTT
Source organism: uncultured bacterium (assembly GCA_903954065.1). GTDB lineage: Bacteria > Verrucomicrobiota > Verrucomicrobiia > Verrucomicrobiales > V1-33 > CAJBME01. Next base: position 37,372 of record CAJBME010000122.1, on the reverse strand, counting down.
TTGGCAGGTGACCGGATGCGAAGAAGCGGTTTCGGAGCCGTGTCTTGAGGGATGTGGCCCGAAGGCCAAGTGTGGAAACCGGGGCCAGCGTACCCGGCCAGCGGGAAGTCAACTTCCCAGTCAAGCACTGATCCGACCCCGTCGGTTAGCGGCGCTGCAGGGGCGAAATCCCACGCCCTGCTTTGAGGATTACCGGCCGACAGTCGAAGCACCAGTCCAAGCATCCGGCAGGCGGTGACCGTTTTTTGGAGGGGTCTCTATCGTTTTTCTTCCGGGTTGCCTTCGCCGCTGTTGGTGCCCTGCCCATTTTTGAGTCGTGTTTTCAGGCGATCCCAGAATCCATCGACGTCTTCATCGGTCAGCGACTCGGCATTTTTTTTGTTTTTATCGACCAATTGGTCGAGCTGATCGAGTTTCTTTTTGAGCTCCCCGGCGGCGGCGGGGGTGGCGGAGGCGCGGGTGGGGATATCGCGAGGGCTTTTGGTATCGGTGGTTTTTTCGGAGCTGGCGTCGGCGCCACCGCCGGCGTACGCCCCGAAGGTATCGACGGCGATAGTGGCCATCGATCCAGCTTTGAGGGTGGCCCGCGGGGCCATGAATTGACGCGGGCTGTAATAGACGGAGAAGTCGCGGGGAAACTGGGTGCGGTTCATGCCGACCTTCAGGTTTTTCCGCATTTCAAAGTGGAGGTGGGCGGCATACCTCCCGCCGGCGGTTCCGATAGTGCCGATTTGTTGGCCGCGGCGCACGAGCTGGTCTTTGCGCACCGTACGGCGGTCGAGGTGGGCGTAGAGTGAGTCCACCTGACGGATGGTTCCGTCCAGATCACGGTAGGCATGGCGCACGATCACGCAGTTTCCCCAGCCCACGCGGACATCGAAAGAGAAGACGACGATCCCATCAGCGCAAGAGTAGACGGGGTCTCCAAGGTCGCTATTGCCTCCGCCTTTGCCATTCCAGTCTTCGCCGAGGTGGCCATTGGGGGCATAACCGCGAAAGACGTAGTATCCTTCGCCAGGAGGTTTGCCGACCGGGGTGACGAATCCATCAGCCAGCGGCACGCGGACTTTGCGCTCGGCATGCAGCGGGAGCCAGCATGCGGACCAGAACAGGATGCTGAGGAGGACGAGAAAAGTTCGGGTAGCCTTCACGAACTCGATACGTTACCCGGACTACGACCGGGTGCAAACGGACTTGGTTTGGCCATTTTTTGAAATGCCATTGACGGACGGACCGGGCACGCCACTCATGGCCACGTGCGACTGACGATCCCGCTTATTCTGGCCTCCGCCTCCCCTCGCAGAAACGACCTGCTGCGGGAGTTGGTTCATGATTTCACCGTGATCACGGCGGACGATGTAGAGGAGGCACATGACGCCGCCCTGAGCCCGGCTGAGCTGACCGGACACAACGCGCGCCTCAAGGCCGCCGCGGTCGCGCGGCACCACCCCGAAGCCATGGTCCTAGGAGCAGACACTCTGGTCTATCTGGACAACACCCCGCTGGGCAAACCCGCAGACAAGGCCGAAGCCGAAACCATGCTGCGCCAATTGTCCGGTCGAACCCACACCGTGTGCACCGGCGTCTGCCTGCACGGCCCCGGACCAGACACCCTCATCAGCTTTCATGACCTCACCCAGGTGACCTTCCGCATGCTCGATGAATCACTCATCGCCACCTACCTCGACCTCGTGCCCGTTCTCGACAAAGCCGGCGCTTACGCCGCCCAAGATCACGGCCATCTCATCATCGAAAAAATAGACGGCTCCTTGAGCACGGTCATCGGATTGCCCGTCGAAGCACTGGCTCAGTATCTCGCGCCTTGGGCGGCCCACGATTTACCGGCTGGCGATTGACAAACGTGATCCACGGGGTGATCGGCGCCCATGAGTACGCTTTCCAGCCATCGTCCGCTTCTTGTCATCGGGGGTGCGGGCTACATCGGTTCCCACACCGTGCGCCATTTGGCCGAGGCCGGTCAGCCTGTGGTGGTTCTGGATAATTTCAGCCTTGGTCATCGCGGGGCGATAGTCACTCCTGGCGTGACTGTTGTGGCGGGGGAGTTATCTGATGCCGGGCTGATCGAGTCACTCTTTGCCGCGCATCACTTTGATGCTGTCATTCACTTTGCCGCCTGCTCGGTGGTTGGCGAGTCGGTGGCCGAACCATTAAAATATTACAGCAACAACGTGGGCGCACCGCTGGTCGTACTAGAAGCGATGCGGCGCCACCGCTGCCAGTCATTCATTCTTTCCTCTACGGCCGCCACCTACGGTGATCCTGTCACCATACCGATGGATGAACGCCACCCGCAGCAACCGATCAATCCTTACGGCTGGTCCAAGTTCATGCTCGAAAGGATCCTCACCGACTGCGAAGCCGCATGGGGCCTGCGCAGCGTGGCCCTTCGCTATTTCAATGCGGCCGGCGCTTCCGAAGACGGCCTGATCGGCGAAGACCACCACCCGGAAACCCACCTCATCCCCAGAGTCCTGATGGCCATTACCGGCGAAATCGAAAAAATCACCGTCTTCGGCCGCGATTACCCGACGCCGGACGGAACATGCATTCGCGACTACATCCACGTTCTTGATCTGGCCACCGCCCACGCCGCTGCCCTCGCCCACCTCAGAAATGAGGGCGGTTCACTCCGTTGCAATCTGGGCACCGGCCGCGGATGCTCAGTCCAGGAAATCATCTCGCTGGCCGAAGCCGTCACCGGAAAACCCGTGCCACTCGACTACGGCCCGCGACGCGCCGGCGATCCGCCCTCACTCGTGGCCGATCCCACGCTGGCCCGAACCGCCCTCGGCTGGCAGGCCGCGCATCCCGACCCGCGCTTCATGATCGAAACCGCCTGGCGCTGGCTGACCGGCCCGCAAGGCGGTCGCTACGACCGCTCTGCCGGCGCCACCTAAATCCACCGCATGCAGCGAAAAGGATGTTCATCCACCAAGTTGCTCTGCACTCCAGCCAGCCGGTCAGGCCAATAAAATTGCACCCCCACATAGTGCCAAACCGGCGAAATAACGGCTTCTTTTTGAATCAATAGCGTCTCCGCCTCCCGGAAAATCGCAAATCGCCGGTCCCGGTCGACCTCCATGGCCGCCGCCGCAATCAACTGGTCATACTCCACACTTTTCCAGCCTGTGCGGTTGTTGCCGCTCTCAGACAGAAACATGTCGAGAAATGTATTCGGATCGTTGTAGTCACCGACCCATGGCGACCGGCAAATGTCATAATTCACCTTGCGCATGGAATCGAGATAGACTTTCCATTCCTGCTTCTGCGGTAATATCTTCACCCCCAACGCATTTTCCCACATCGACTGCAACTCGATGGCCATCGCCAAATCCGTCTCCAGAATAGGAAAGAGATAGCGCACCAGAGGAAACCCGCGCCCCCCCGGATAACCAGCCTCCGCCAGCAGGCGCCGAGCTTCCTCCACATCAAAAAGCTGCTCCGGCCGTGGCGGCTCATACCCGCCACACCCGGGAGGCACAAAACTGTAAGCCGCCGGCTCCCCCATCCGCGTGACCCGATCCACCAGTCGCTGCCGATCAAGACACAAACCAAAGGCCCGACGTACCCGGGGATCCGCAAAGGGACTGCCCGCCACCGCACAGTTGAAACGCATGAATCCACTGGCCAACATCGGCCCGCTGTGGAAATACGGCTGCTGCCGCAGTGACGACACCAGCGACGCCGGTACACCGTTCTTGTCCATCGTCAGGTCAGCCGTCCCCGTGACAAAATAATTCAAAGCACTCACCGGGTTGCTGATCGTTCGAATCTCCACCTGCCTCATCCCCACCTGCTCGCGATCCCAATAAGTCGGGCTTTTTTCCAAAACCAGACGGTAGTTGAGCCTCCACTCCGCCAGACGATACGCCCCATTGCCCACGATCCGCCCCGGCTCCCACGCGCTCCCGCCCGCCGCCGTCAACGAGCGAACATGCACCGGACAATACGTCGTGAACGCACACAGATCCGTAAAATACGGCGCTGGATGCTCCAGCCTCACCACCAACGTGCGATCATCCTCCGCCTTCACCCCGACTTCCGCAAAATCAGCCAACTTCCCTTCACTGTATGCCTTCGCATTGACGATCACATGCAGCAGCGTGACGTAATCAGCCGCCGTCTTGGGGTCCAGCACCCGCTCCCACGAAGCCACAAAATCATGCGCCGTCACCGGCTCGCCATTGCTCCAACGAGCACTCTCCCGCAGCCGGAAAATATAACGCAATCCATCCGACGAAATCTCCGGCCGCGCCTCCGCCACCCCCGGAACTGACTCGCCCGCCTCATTCCACCTCATCAGCCCCTCAAATAACGAGGTGATCACACGCCCCGACGCCTGATCCGAAGCCAATGCCGGATCCAATGTCTCCGGCTCCGAAGGACTCAAAAAGATCAAATCCGCCCGTGGCTCCATGCCACCACACCCCGCAAATCCAAGCGCAGCCGCAGGCGGAACCACCGCAAGCAAGTGCCGCCTCGTCATCAATTAGTTGGCTGGAGCCGGCTCCACCGCTGGTGCCTCGACCGCTGGTGTCTCGACCGCTGGTGTCTCGACCGCTGGAGTCTCAACGGCTGGAGTCTCAACCGCTGGCGTCTCGACCGCTGGAGCCTCAACCGCTGGAGCCTCAACCGCTGGCGTCTCGACCGCTGGCGTCTCAACTGCTGGGGTCACCGGAGCCGGAGTCTCAACTGCTGGAGTCACCGGGGCTGGAGTTTCCACTGCTGGCGCGACGAGGGCCGGGGTTCCCGGAGTTTCGGCGCCTGGGTTGACCGGCGGAATTGCAGGAGCTGGAGGCGGCGTCGGAGCGGGCAGGGCAGCCAAATCTTTTCCGAGGCGGGCGGCCTTTTTCGTTTCGTGAGCGTTGAGGAGGCCCAGGCTCATGGCGAGCAGGAAGAAGGCGACGGTCAGGTAGGTGGTGGCTTTTTGCAGAACGTCAGTCGTCCTCGACCCGAACATTTGGTTAGTGGCATCGACTCCGAAAGTCGCACCAAGACCTTCCTGCTTTGGGCGTTGCATCAACACCAGGAGAAGCAGAAAAAGCGAGACCAGCACGATGCCAATCAGCAGAATGATATAAAGGGCCGACATAAGAAGCCGACAGACTACCGCCTGAATGGCGATGGGCAAATGGAAGTTGGAGGGCACATCACGAACACCGGACAAATAACAAATGGCCAGTGACAAATGGCAAACGCCGCCTAGCGATTTTATTCACCTCGTTCAATGTACCAAGAACGAGCCATCACCATGAAAGATCCTATTTCCGTTGCAGTCACCGGCGCCGCCGGTCAAATCGGCTATTCGCTGTTGTTCCGCATCGCCTCGGGCGCCGTATTCGGACCAGACCAGCCGGTCAATCTGCATCTCATTGAGATTGAGCCTGCGCTACCTGCCTTGCAAGGGGTAGTGATGGAACTCGACGACTGCGCCTTTCCACTCTTGAACTCGGTAGTGCCGACGGCGAATTTGGACGAAGGATTTCGCGGCGTAAACTGGGCCTTACTGGTGGGCAGTGTGCCGCGCAAGGCGGGTATGGAGCGCAAGGAGCTGCTCAACATCAATGGCAAAATTTTCATTGGCCAAGGGCAGGCCATTCAGCGTCAAGCCGCCTCTGACGTCCGCGTCCTCGTCGTGGGCAACCCGTGCAATACCAACTGTTTGATTGCTGCCCGCAACGCGCCGGATGTTCCCCGCGATCGGTTTTTCGCCATGACCCGGCTCGATGAAAACCGCGCCAAATCCCAGCTGGCCGGCAAGGCGGGGGTTCCAGTCCGCGAGGTGACGAATCTCGCGATTTGGGGCAACCACAGCTCCACGATGTACCCGGACTTTTTCAATGCCAAGATCAATGGCGCCCCGGCGCCGGAGGTCATCACGGACCACGAATGGTTGCGGGGTGATTTCATCGCCACCGTGCAGCAGCGCGGAGCGGCCATCATCAAGGCCCGGGGGCTTTCCAGCGCCGCCAGCGCCGCCAATGCCGCCGTCGATACCGTGCGCACCTTGACTCATGGCACCGCCCCCGGCGACTGGACCAGCGTCGCCGTTTACTCCGATGGCTCCGCCTACGGGGTGGAAAAAGACCTGATGACCAGCTTCCCCATCGCCGTCCGGCCCGGAGCCCAGTGGGAAATTGTGACCGGCGTGCCGCTCAATGAATTCAGCCAAGAGAAAATCAACGGCACCATCAACGAGCTCAAAGAAGAACGCGAAGCCATCAGCGAGCTGCTGCCCGCCTGAGGCCTAGCCCCAGTCCGGCTCCACGCGGGCCGGACACCCTCCCTTCCTCCTGCTCTCCCCGCTGGTCCGGCAAAGCCCTGAAGCCCCGACCCACACCAGCCGCTCTCCCACCGCCGCCCTCCCAGCCAGCCGGCACCACAAATCACCATCACCCACACTCGTCGTCTCCTCATGTCCGCCACGCTGCCACCCCTGACCCGCACCCAATGGTTGATCTGCGTGATCGCTTCCATTGGATTTGCCTTCGACATTTATGAGCTGCTCATGCTGCCGCTCATCATCAAACCAGCTCTGGCCGCACTGAGCGAACCGCTGGTGCGGGAAATGATCGCCGGCGGCACCAGTCCGGCCGAAGCCGCGGCCTCATGGGCCCCCGGCGGCAAAAACTACATCAACTGGGCCCGCACGTTATTTTTCATCCCGGCCCTCGCCGGCGGCGTTTTCGGCCTGCTCGGCGGCTATCTGACCGACCGCCTGGGGCGCCGCCGCGTTCTCACCTTCAGCATTTTGCTTTACGCCTTTGCGGCATGTGCGGCCGGGTACTCGACTACGCTCTGGCAGCTCCTCTTTTTCCGATGCCTTGTTTTCATCGGTGTCTGCGTGGAATTTGTCGCGGCGGTGGCCTGGCTGGCCGAGTTGTTCAAGAACCCGGTGCAGCGCGAAAAGGTGCTTGGCTACACGCAGGCCTTCTCCTCTCTCGGCGGGCTACTGGTGGCTGGCGCCAATGTCATGGCCGCCAAATGGGCTCTCGAGCTGCCAGCCATCCATGGCGGCCACGAAGCGTGGCGCTATACTTTGATTTCCGGCGTGCTCCCGGCACTGCCGTTGTTGCTCATCCGACCATTCCTGCCCGAGTCACCCGACTGGGCCGCCAAAAAAGCCGCCGGCACGCTGCGCCGCCCGCGGATCAGCGAACTCTTCGCCCCAGAACTTAGAGCCACGACCATCCTGACTACCCTAGTCTTCGCTGCCAGCTACGGCCTCGCCTTCGGCGCGATTCAACAACTTCCGCAAATCCTCGGCGCACAGAAACTCAACACCCCGCAACAAGCCGGCCACGCCGCCATCATCACCGAGGCCAAAACCGCCGTCGGCAAGGCCGTCGTCGAAGCCAAAAGCAAAGGCCAAGAACTGCCCGATGGGAAAAAACGCCAGATCGGTGGCAATGCCAGCGACCAAGCCGTGGCCCAAGTCACGTTTTGGCAGGAAATCGGTGGCATGATGGGCCGGATCGCTCTGGCCCTGCTCGCCGTGGCCGTCGTGAGCCGCCGCAGCCTGTTCCGCCTCTTCCAGATCCCCTCATTGTTTTTCGTCCCCTTCCTCTTTTGGTGGATCAGTGGCGAGTTGAATAATGCGGACAGCTTGATCTGGGTGAAGATCGGTATCTTTGTCGCGGGTTTCCTCGTGGTCGGACAATTCAGCTTCTGGGGGAATTACATCCCACTCGTCTTCCCGCTCCATCTTCGCGGTACCGGCGAAAGTTTTGCTGCGAACATCGGGGGCCGGGTCATCGGCACTGCCGCCGCTTGGATCACGCTCACTCTGGCCGCCTCAGACAAACCAGACCCCGCCCGCATCGCCATCGTCGGCGCCTGCGTCGCCGGTGCCTACGCCCTGGTCGGCGCCGCGCTCACCCAGTTCCTGCCCGAACCAAAACCGGAAACCGAGGAAACCAACGAGCCGTACAGCATCTCGTAAAATCACCGCCGGTCACAGCTCCTTGGTGAATCGATCATCGTGACCCATCAACTCGCCCTCAGCCCGCGCGGTCGACTCCACCTGATCGAGTCAACCGACGGCAGCGAGGTCTGGGCCGGATTCCTCGACGCCTTCTCCCACTCGTCCGCAACCGGCCGTACCGCCGCGATTGAAGCGGCCATCGAGGACTCCCTTCAAACCAGACCGTCACCCAAGCCCGCGGCCCGGCCGGGGGCAGTCTCCAAAAAACGTGTCGGGCCGCGCGCCTCCGCGAAAAAGTCTACTTCGCGGGCGAAGCGCTGAGCCGGACGTTTGCGGCGTGGAGATAAGCCGGACGTTCCCGGCGTGAATGAGAGCCGGGAACCCGACAGTATCAGACAAGGCGAGCCGCCAGCAGCTCGCGCTGATACACCAGCTCCTTCGGCAGCTGGTCGTAGAGTTTGAGAAAGAGTTCTCCCTGACTGAGGATTTCCGCGCGCCACTCATCAGGCACAAAAGCCATGGCGCGGTCAAACTGGGCTTCAGTAAAGTTTTCCAATCCTTCGGTATTAAAATCCTCCCAGTGCGGCGTCCAGCCGATCCGCGTTTCATGGCCGGCGACGCGCCCCTGACAGCGATTAGCGATCCACTCGAGCACCCGCATATTTTCGGCGAATCCGGGCCAGAGGAAGTTTCCATCGGCATCTTTGCGAAACCAATTCACATGGAAAAACCGAGGAAGATGTTTGATGGCGCCGCGCATTTCCAGCCAGTGATGGAAATAGTCACCCATGTGGTATCCACAGAATGGCACCATCGCCATCGGATCGCGTCGCACCACGCCGACCGCACCCGCCGCCGCCGCCGTCGTCTCACTGCCCATGGTCGCTCCCACGTACACGCCATGAGCCCAATTAAACGCCTGATACACCAGCGGCATGGTGCTGGGACGCCGCCCCCCAAAGATGATCGCACTCACCGGCACGCCATCGGGATTTTCCCACTCCGGATCAATCGTCGGACACTGGGCCGCAGGCGTCGTAAATCGGGAATTCGGGTGCGCCGCCAGACGACCGCACCCCGGCGTCCAGTCACGCCCAGTCCAGTCGATCAAGTGCGCCGGCGGTTCCGGAGTCAGTCCCTCCCACCAGACATCCCCGTCATCGGTCAGCGCTACATTCGTAAAGATGGTGTTGACGGCCATGGCGTGCATGGCGTTCGGATTGCTCTGCCAAGAGGTGCCCGGAGCCACCCCGAAAAACCCGGACTCTGGATTGATGGCCCGCAGCCGACCGTCAGCGCCGGGCCAAAGCCAAGCAATGTCATCGCCCACCAGGGTGGTTTTCCAGCCGGCCTGAGCATAACTCTGCGGCGGGATCAGCATGGCAAGGTTCGTCTTGCCGCAGGCACTCGGGAAAGCAGCCGCCACATACGTTTTGGTCCCGTCCGGTGCATGCAGCCCCAACAGCAGCATGTGTTCAGCGAGCCATCCTTCATCGCGCGCCATCGCCGAGGCAATACGCAACGCCAAACACTTTTTCCCCAGCAACGCATTGCCCCCATACCCGCTGCCATAACTCCAAATCATCCTCTCCTCCGGAAAATGAGCGATATACTTTTCGTCCGAACAGGGCCAAGCCACATCCTCCTCGCCCGGAGCCAACGGATGACCGACACTGTGCAAACACGGAACAAAATCACCGTCCGCCCCGAGCTTGGATAATACCGCTTCGCCCATTCGCGTCATAATACGCATGCTCACAACGACATAAGCCGAATCCGTCAGCTGCACCCCGACCTGCGCCAATGGCGATCCCACCGGCCCCATGCAAAATGGCACCACATACATCGTCCGACCGCGCATCGATCCCCGAAACTTCCCACTCATCAATGCCTTCATCTCCGCTGGCGCCGCCCAGTTGTTCGTCGGCCCCGCATCCGCCTTCCGCCGTGAACAAATAAACGTCCGCTCTTCCACCCGAGCCACATCCGACGGCGTCGAGCGTGCCAAAAATGAATTCGGGCGCTTCTCCGGGTTAAGCCGCAAAAACGTGCCCTTGGCCACCAAAAACTCAGCCAGCCGCTCGCCCTCCTCCGCCGATCCGTCACACCAGACCACCGCGTCTGGATCACACATCTCACGCATTTCCTCAATCCAAGCCATCAGCCGGGGGTGGTGGGTCAATAATGGAATCATTCCGGTTATTATAGCGAATTACCGGCCAAATCTGTGCCGTAATTCCGATTTTCCATCCACCATTTCCGCGTTTGCTGCAGTCCATGCGTCTCACCAACAAAGTCATCATCATCACCGGCAGTACGACCGGCATCGGCGAAGCCATCGCCCGCCGTTGCGCGGCCGAAGGCGCCCGCGTGCTCATCCACGGACTCGAACCCGGCCTCGGTGAAATTGTCGCCGCCGACCTCAACGCGCCCCTCGTCATCGCCGACCTTGCCGACCCAGCCACCCCAGCCCAACTCGTCGCCACCGCCCTCGAGGCCTATGGCAAAATCGACGGTCTCGTCAACAATGCCGCGTGGATCTTGCGCGGGCAGATCGACTCCGTGACGCCCGAAATCTTCGATCGCATCATGGCCATCAACTGCCGGGCTCCGCTTCTGTTAATCAAGGAGGCGCTTCCTCATCTGGCCGCCACCCGGGGATCCGTGGTCAACATTGGCAGTGTCAATGCCTACTGCGGGGAGGAGAATCTACTGCCCTATTCCATCAGCAAAGGCGCTTTGATGACGCTGTCACGAAATCTGGGCGACACCCTGATGCGGCAACACGGAGTGCGCGTGAACCAGATCAATCCAGGATGGGTCCTGACCGCCAATGAGCAGCTGGCCAAACAAGCGGAAGGCATGGCCGAGGACTGGCCCTCCCACCTGCCCGCCCTGTTTGCCCCCAGTAGCCGCATTTTCCGCCCCGAGGAAATTGCCGAACCCACCGTCTACTTTTTAAGTGACGCCGCTGGCCCAGTCTCAGGACAGGTCCTGAATGTAGAACAATACCCCTTCATCGGACGCAATCCTCCCAAATGCTGAAGCCACGCACCGCCCGCACACGACACCACGCACACGACACCATGACCCTGCTGCACACTTCCTTGGGCCGCCTCCGCGCAGTCGCCATCATCGAAGGCATTTCATTTCTGCTCCTCCTCTTCGTGGCCATGCCCATGAAATACGTGTGGGATATCCCCCAAGCCGTCCGTATCACCGGCATGGTCCATGGCCTGCTGTTCATCGCCTTCAGCATCGCTCTGCTCGTCGCCGGCCTCGATCGTCGCTGGGGCCTAGGCCGCATGACCGTCGTCTTCCTCTCGTCATTGATCCCGTTCGGCACGTTCATCATGGATCGAAGCCTGAAACGTGAACAAGCCGGCGCCAACACCAACCCTCAGCCCTCACGCTGATACGCCACACGCGCCGCGACACTCATCACCCACGACACCGGCAGACGGCTGCCAGTTGCTTGAAGACAGATTTATATTAAATAATCCCCTATGCCCCAACTCGCTGCCTTTCCCAAACTCTGGATGACTGAATTGTGCAAAACCGGCACCCGGTCACTGGACGAATGGTTCAAGGTGGCGGCGGAACTCGGCGTCGACGGGGTCGAGTGGTACGCGGGTTTTCTGGAAACGCTGGATCCATCCACTTGGGCTCCCACCAAGCGGCGGGCTGATGAGCTGGGACTGGCCATTCCCATGATGTGCTGTTCGCCGGATTTCACCCATCCGGATCCAGACTTTCGCCGCGCCGAGATCGAGAAAGAAAAACGCTGGATCGACATGGCCTATGCCCTGCGCTGCCGGTATTGCCGCGTCCTCAGTGGCCAGCGCCGCCCAGATGTCACCCGCGAAGAAGGCATCCGCTACGCCGTCGAATGCATCGAGGCCTGCCTGCCTTACGCTCAAGAACGCGGCATCACCCTGATCATCGAAAACCACTACAAAGATGACTTCTGGCAGTGGCCCGAATTTGCGCAAAAAATGGATGTGTTTTGCGAACTCGTCGGCCGCATCACCCATCCCGGGTTCGGCGTGAATTACGACCCATCCAATACCATCCTCGCCGGCGAAGACCCGCTCCAACTGCTCTACGCCATCAGCCACCGCGTGGTCACCATGCACGCCAGTGACCGGTATCTCATCGAGGGCACCATCGAAGACCTCCGCCGCGAAGAAGCCGCGGGCGACTTGGGATACCTCAAACGCCTCCGCCATGGCGAAATCGGCCAAGGTCTGAACGATTACGATGCCATCTTTACTGAACTCAATCGAGTCGGCTTTGATTCGTGGATCAGCATCGAAGACGGCGTCGATGGACTAGAGCAACTCGCCCGCAGCACCGAATTCCTCCGGCGCAAAATCACTGCCTACTGGCCCGCCGCCCGCCCCTCCAAAGGATGTCGGTCCTGCGGATAAAAAAGCCGCGACCAGCCCCCCGGGAACGCCGACGTCCCCGCCGACCACTCTCGTCACTCCCCCCCGGGAACGCCGACGTCCTCGTCGGCCACTCTCGTCACTCCCCCCGACAACAACGACGAATCCAGTCACCTCCTAAAAAAACCCATCGGGCCAGCGCCATGGCATCGGCGCATCATGATGAGCAGATGAGAACCATCAGGAAACTGCCTGCCATGGCCGGAGCCCAGCTCGATGCTTTCAAAGCCGGTAAGCGCCGCGATACTCACGGGTCAGTTCCTTCAGATCAACCGCTCCACCGGTAATCCGGTGTTGCAGCGGATCCCATTGGAAAGCGGTCGCCGTGCGGCCGGCAATACCAATGAGATGGCAGGCAATGGCCGTACTGCCACCAGCTATCTCGCTGGCCACCGGCTTCTGGCGGGAGCGCACGCTGTCAAGAAAATCAGCCAGATGATTATTGCTCCGATGCAGGCGGATTTTAGCGTCTCCCAGCAGTTCCTTCTCCGCCTTCAAATACTGGCTTTCCACGCTGACCCGGTCAGCCTCACTGGATTTTTGAGCGATCACTTTTTTGTTCAAAGTGAGTTCAAATCGGCCGCGATCGACACGAACAACGCCGTCACTCCCAAAGAATTCCACGCCGTAACCGTTGACTTGTTTGACGATAATACCACTCGCATAGGTCAGTTCACAGCCGCGTAAATCATTGGTTTTTTTGGCAGCAAACGCCTCGCGCGCGCCCGGAGGCGGCTGGATCGCCACTGGCCCGTTGCCATCCATGCCCATCCCCCACTGGGAGATGTCCAGATGATGGGCACCAAAGTCAACCACGCCGCCGCCACCGTATTCGGCATACTCGCGCCAAGCGGGATAGTGACCGTGCACGCCGCGGGGCGAAAGCGCGGAGTTGTACGGTGCCAACGGCGCCGGTCCAAGCCAGCGGTCCCAATCCAGCCCCGGCTCCGCCGCCTCCGCAGGCAGGTCGTTCGGACGCCCCGGCCCGCTGAAACTCACATGGACATGGCTGATTTTTCCAAGCACACCATTCAGCACCAGCTCGCTAGCCACGCGGAATTCCGCCATCGACCGCTGCATCGATCCGGTTTGCAAGACGCGCTGGTGCGCATCCACGGCCTTCATCACCGCAATCGATTCCTCGATATTGTGCGTCAGCGGTTTTTCACAATACACGTCCTTACCAGCCTTGAGGGCTGCCACCGTGATGATCGCATGCCAGTGATCCGGCGTAGCGATGCAGACGGCGTCGATGTCCGTCCGCGCCAGCAATTCCTCGTGCGCGTTGTAGGCCTCACATCCTTTCCAGCCTGCAGGCTTTTCTTGGGCATAGGCGCCCTCCACCGTCTGGCGCGCAGCCTCGCGGCGATTGGTGTCGACATCACAGACGGCGACGACTTGCACTCCCGGCTGGCCGAGAAATCCACCCAACAGCCCGCGCCCCTGCGTGCCCATGCCAATGAATCCCATCGTAATGCGTTTCGAGGGCGCCGTCTCCGCCGCCCACACCCGCCCCGGCAAAACAAGCGGCGCCGCGGCGCTCAGGGCGGCAGTGGCAAGAAATCGGCGGCGGCTAGAGTTCGAAATCATAAAACAAAATGTCGGGGGTGGAGTGGATGGTCGATACTGAAGAAGAAAAACAACGGTGGCGGTCCGGTCACGGGGATCAAATCATTTCCTGAATGACGCGGGCCGGCTCGACGCCGGTCAGCCGGTCATCGAGTCCTTGGTTACGAAAAGTGAACCGCTGGTGATCGATGCCGAGCAGGTGCAGCATGGTGGCATGCAGGTCGCGGACGTGGACCACGTTGTCGGCAATGTTGTAACCGAAATCATCGGTCGAACCGATGCTGACCCCCGGTCTGACGCCGCCACCGGCGAGCCAGAGGGTATAGCAACGCGGATGATGATCGCGACCGTTGAGGTCGTCGCCCTGAGAAAATGCGGTACGCCCGAATTCACCCCCCCAGACGACCAGCGTGTCGTCCAGCATGCCGCGCATTTTCAAGTCTTTGATGAGGGCCGCCGATGGCTGGTCACTGGCCGCCGCCTGCCGGATCATGCCTTCTTTCAAGCCACCGTGATGGTCCCACCCCGCATGAAAAATCTGAACAAAACGCACATCGCGCTCGGCGAGCCGCCGGGCCATAAGACATTGATAGGCATAGGACCCGGGCTTGGTCACCTCGGGACCGTACATCTCCAACACCTCTTTGGGCTCAGTAGAAAGATCCATCAACTCCGGCACCGATGTCTGCATCCGGTACGCCAGTTCAAAGGAATCGATCCGCGCTTCAATTTCCGGATCGCCCGCCTGCTCGTGCCGGATGGTATTGAGCTGATTGATCGCCCCAATAATGCGGCCGCGGTTCAGGTGGTCGATACCCGGAGGATTAGACAAAAAGAGCACCGGGTCGCCAGCCGACTGGAACTGCACACCCTGAAAACGGCTCGGCAGAAATCCATTGTGATAATACCGGCTAAGGATCGGCTGGTCCGCATTGCCGCTGATCATGACCACATAAGCCGGCAAATTGCTGCTCGCATTGCCCAAACCATAATGCATCCACGAACCAAAGGCCGGACGGCCGGTCAAGGCACGCCCAGTCTGAATGAAGGTCACCGCTGGATCATGATTGATCGGCTCGGTCTGCAATGACTTGATAAAACACAGATCGTCCACAATGCCGGCCGTGTGCGGCATTAATTCGCTGACCCACGCCCGACTCGCCCCATGCTGCGCAAACTTGAACGGCGAAGCGCAGGCACGGCGGCCGCCCCCACGCGTCATCAAGGAGACCCGCTGCGTGCCCAACACGCTCGCCGGCATGTCCCGGCCGTGCTGATCCACCAGAACCGGCTTGTAGTCGAAAAGATCCAGATGACTCGGACCTCCCGATTGAAATAAATAAATGACTCGTTTCGCCTTTGGCTGGAAATGCACACCGCCCAACGCGCCCGCCGGAATGGCCGGAGATACCGCGCCCGGCACACCCGGCGCCGCACCGACCCGCCCACCCAGCAGGTCGTGCAACGCCATTAGACCAAATCCAGAAGCCGTGCGGGACAGAAATTGCCGGCGGCTGGCGCGATGCCATGAAGAAGGATGGGACATGCTCAATTGCGGGTGATGGTTTCGTCGAGGTTGAGCATCAGGTTAGCCAGAGCCGTCCAAGTGGCGTGAACCGCAGGATCAAGTCCGTCCGGCTGCGCCGCCTGGCCCGCGCGACTCAGGGCCACCGCTGCTTCAGGGCTGGCCGCATACACGGCCGTCTGGGATTTGAGAAATTCATGGAGCACCTCCCGTTCCCGCAGCTCCGGGGGCCGCGCCAGCACCAGACGAAAAGCACGCGTAAGGCGAGCCTCAACGTCATTCGGCTCCTCCGCGAGCAGACGCTGAGCAAGCACGCGCGCGGCCTCAACAAATTGCGGGTCATTCAGGGTGGCCAGCGCCTGCAGCGGCGTGTTGGTCCGCGGCCGCTCGAACGTGCATTCGGCGCGATCCGGAGCGTCGAAAATGACAAATGTCGGATAGGGTGTGGTGCGCCGCCAGAAGGTGTAGAGCCCGCGCCGGTGGCGGTCTTCACCAGGGCTGACGTTCCACTGCCATCCATTATTTTTGCCCTTATAAAAATCTGTCGGCTGATCGGGAAAGACCGGGGGCCCGCCCATTTTCAGCGAAAGCAATCCAGCGGCACTGAGGGCGTTGTCGCGCACTGTCTCCGCCTGCAGCCGGACTCGCGGGGCGCGCCAGAGCCACTTGTTCTGCGGATCCACGGCAGCATGACGCCGGGTGTCGTTGGAAGCCTGCCGATACGTCTGACTGGTGAGCATCAAACGAAGCGTCTGCTTCACGTCCCACTTCGATTCCACAAATCGCAAGGCCAGCCAGTCGAGTAGTTCCGGGTGCGTCGGAAAACTCCCCTGTAAACCAAAATCACCCATGGTGCGGACTAGCCCTTCGCCAAACAGCAGCTGCCAGAACCGGTTGACCTGCACCCGGGCCACCAGCGGCTGGTCCGGCTGCATCAACCAGCGGGCCAGTCCCAGACGGTTGCGGGGCTGGTCGTTGGGAAAGGGCGGAAGAAACGCCGGTACATCGCGCCCGACTTTTTCACCAGGCGTCTGAAAGTCGCCGCGCATCAAGACGAAGGTATCCTTCGGCTGGGGCAGCTCCACGCTCACCATCTGCAACGGATGATTGGCCTCGTTGCGCAGGAAGGCGACGCGTTCACTTAGAGCGGCGGCCCGCTGCCGCGGCTCGGCCAACGCCGCCGCCGTGGCCGCATGGACATGACGCAGGTAGTGATCGCGCAGCAGCGCCATTTCCTCGGTAGACCGGCGGTCCGCAGGCGTGGCCACCGCCGCCAACACCGGAGGCGGCGCCGGCGGAGGAAAGCGGTTGGCACACGCGGCAATCTCCGCGTCGCTCAACGCCCGTTCATGCAACCGAGCCTCGCGCAGCACGCCCGCCAACATGAAATTTCCACCGGGCGGCAACGCCCGCGCGCCAAACACCACGCGAGCCTCGCCCGCCTTGAATGTCACCGGACCAGGTTTTTTCACCGGCTTGCCATACGCCTGACCGTTGCGATAAAACCGGATCGTACCATCCTCATCATAAGCAATCGCCACATGAACAAAGGCTCCGGTCGCCTCGATTTCGGGCTCGCCCCCGAGGTCTTCCGTGCGGAGAAATGAATCACTGCCCGCCATCCACCGCCCCTCCTCCCGCTCGCCAAAAACAATGGCATCAAAAACCTGACGACCCGGATCCGGATCGATCGTCTGCACCGTCATGACCGCGCCGCCGCGCTGGCTCAGGGTGTCCAACTTCACCCAGGCCTCCAGCGTCTTGGCCCGCAGATCCGCCGCCAATGGCAGGGATACCACATGTCCCGACGTGCCATTCAAAACCAACCCCTCAGCCGTGGTCACCGCCCCCCCTTCAAGCGATCCCCCCAGTCCACCACTGGTCGCCGCCGCTCCCTGCGTAAAATCCCACCCGGCCGCCGCCACCGGCGCCGACGGCGGTTGCCAAACAGCCAGTTCCGCCTCCCACGCCGCCTGCGAAATAGCTGCCGACGCCGCCCCATCACCGGCCACCCGGGGGTCAGTGTACTCCCCGTCTGCTCGTTTCACAATTCCCCCGATCTCCCGCTCCACGTCCGCCAAAAGCCCAGTCACTTCACCTAACTCGTCCTTCATCGGCCGCGTCATCGCCCGCATCACAGGCGGTACCGGCTTCCCGTGAAATCCACTCACCCCACCGGCCCCCACCTCGTCCATCGAATTAAAAAATGCCGTCAGTTGATAGTATTCTTTGTGCGAGATCGGGTCGTATTTGTGCGTGTGGCACTGCGCACAATTCAACGTCAACCCCAGCCAGACGCGCCCCATGGTGACCGCCCGGTCACCCGCATATGCCGCTAAAAATTCATCGGGATCCGCTCCGCCTTCTTCGTTAAATCGCGCATTCCGATTAAATCCCGAAGCAATCTTTTGCTCGTCGGTCGCGTTCGGCATCAAATCGCCGCCGAGCTGCCACGTCGTAAATTGATCAAATGGCATGTTTTCATTGAAGGCGTCAATCACCCAGTCCCGCCAAAGCCACACCGGACGGTCGGAATCAGCATGATACCCGTTAGTGTCGCCATACCGCGCCAGATCCATCCACACCATCGCCATGCGCTCGCCAAATTGCGGGCTGGCTAACATCGCGTCCACCATCCGCTCGTACGCCCCCACCCCCGTGTCATTCAAAAATGCGTCTATCTCCGCCAGCGACGGCGGCAATCCGCGCAAGTCCAGCGATACCCGGCGGACCAGCGTGGCCCGGTCAGCCTCGGGCGACGGCCTCAGTCCGTTGCGAGCCAACACCTTCAGGACAAAACGGTCGATGTCCTGCGCGCTCCACGCCGCATCGTCCACTGCCGGCGCCTCGCTCGCCACCGGCGGCAGAAATGACCAGTGATCTTTGTACACCGCGCCTTCCGCAATCCAGCGGCGCAGCATGTCTTTTTCCTCTTCACTCAGAGATTTGTGGGAATCCGGAGGAGGCATCTGCTCATCCTCATCCACCGCCTCAAGGCGACGCACAAGCTCACTCTGATCAGGTCGACCAGGCACAATGGCCGTGGCCCCGCTGGCAGCCGGAACCGTGGCCCGATCCCGCAAATCCAGACGCAGCTCCCCCTTCAAGGAGGTGGCATCCGGTCCATGACAGGCATAACAACGGTCCGAAAGCACCGGCCGCACATCGCGGTTAAAATCAACATTTTCCCCTGCCGAAGCAGACGACGCCGCCGTCAGAAAAATCAGGCCCACCCCTGCCTGCAAACAAGCTGAAACACGGCCTAAAATGAACGAAAAAGACGGGGTCGGCTTCATAAACAATGATCACAAAACAACCGGCATGGAGGTCCCGGGGTTGATTTTAATCTGCCCAGCAGCGGAAACACGGACAACCCCAAGGTTGCGTCAGAATCCTGAGGATTTGCGGCACGGCCAGAAGCTCGCGCCACGCCCTCCCCAGCCATCGCGGTACATTTAGGGGGCGAACAGGATGCAGATCGGCGCCGGCACGTTGATTATTCCCCGGGAACGATACGTGAGGCGACCATTCTCGGGATCGATGGCATGAACCGAGACGGTATTGGAATCAGCCCCGGCCGCGAGCAACCAGCGAGCACTTGGATCGAGGGAGATATTGCGAGGGACGGCCCCGCGGATCGGCTGGACTTGCACGGCTTCGAGCGTGCGTCCGGCGTCGCCGGCGCGGTAGACAGTCACCGAATCATGGCCACGGTTGGAGGAATACAGATGCCGTCCGTCCGGATGAACGAGGATTTCTGCCGCGGAATTAGTGGCTTCAGCCGCTTTGACCTGATCGCTAAGGGCGGGTGTGGTCCCGAGTTGTTCGGCGGTACCGGCCGCGGCATTCCAAGCGAAGACGGTAACTGAGAGCGAGAGTTCATTGAGCAA
Organism: uncultured bacterium; assembly: GCA_903954065.1. Taxonomy (GTDB): domain Bacteria; phylum Verrucomicrobiota; class Verrucomicrobiia; order Verrucomicrobiales; family V1-33; genus CAJBME01. The sequence goes on along the minus strand of CAJBME010000122.1, from coordinate 17,995 downwards.
ATAGATCGTCTGGCCGTCGGGGGAAAACCTCATATGGCGCGGTCCGCCGCCGGGCACGGAAGCGGCGAATCCATGGCGTGTGATCGTCGGCGCCCCGGCATCGCCGGCCTCCACGGCGTAGATGACGATGCCGTCCAGTCCGAGATCAGGCACGAGCGCGAAACGCCCGTCTGGGGAAAACCCGCACCAGTGCGGGTGCGGCGAGTCCTGCCGGTCTTTGACGACCCGCGAGCCGCCCTCGTGCTCGTGAACCGTGGCCTTTCCCAGACGGCCGTCAGCATCAAGGGGGAAAAGCGCGGTCGAGCCGCCGCCGTACTGGGCCGTCAGCAAAAACCGACCGGAGGGATGCACCGCAATATGCGCCGCACCACCATCACCAGTCGCCGCGCTGTTGAGCAGCACCAGCGATCCATCCGCCCCCAAGCGGTAAGCCACCGCACCTGGGCCAGCCGCACCGTCAGCCGCCGCATACAGCAGCCCCCCTCGCGGATGCAGCGCCAAGAACCCAGGCGATCCCACCTCCGCCGCTAGCTCGGCCGCGGTCAAGGAACCCGTCTCACTGTCAAAATGAGCGCGATAAATACCGCGGGCCCCAGGGCCGCCCGTGCCAAAAAAAACCGGCTGCGGCGAAGACCACAACGGCCCGGCAAGTCCGCCCGACCCAACAACAATCAACAGTATCTGTGCAATAAGGGACATTTTCATACCTCCAGTCTAGCACCGTCCACCCCACCGCGCGAGCCGACTCATGCACCTCACACGCACCGCCCAGCAAAAACTTCCCGCTTCCTGCAGCTTGTCTTTTTGGCTTGGCGCGAATTCATGATCGATTCCACTCGAAATCCATGCGGCTCGCCCCAGTTTTCGGTCAGCATCATCCCGATCCACCACCCTCAGGAAAACCCGCAGCCAGCCACTTCACCCCCACCCATGAAAATCTCACTTCGCCCGTCCGCCGCCAGAGGCCATGCCAACCACGGGTGGCTCGACAGTTTTCACACCTTCAGCTTCGCCGGCTACTACGACCCAGCCCACATGGGCTTCCGATCACTGCGGGTCATTAATCAAGATGTCATCGCTCCAGGCGCCGGATTCCCGACGCATCCGCATCACGATATGGAAATCTTTAGCTACATCCTTCACGGAGCACTCGAACACCAAGACAGCATGGGAAATGGAAGAGTGCTGAAACCCGGACAGATCCAGTTGATGAGCGCCGGCCGCGGAGTGCACCACAGCGAGTTCAATCCATCCAAAACCGAGCCGGCCAGCCTGTTGCAAATCTGGATTCAACCGGCCGAACGTGGCCTCCCACCCAGCTATGCCGAATGGCATCCCGACCCCGCCCAAGAAAATGAAGCCAAAGTACTGGTCATCTCCCCCGACGGCCGCCATGGGTCAGCCACCATTCACCAAGACGCCAACATCCATCGCATTCGCCTCGCCGCCGGCCAATCCGTCTCCCATGAAGCCATCCGCGGTCGCGGACTCTGGTTCCAACTCATCAACGGCCACATCACAGCCCATGGCCACCACCTCTCCCCAGGCGACGCCCTGAGCACAGAAGACGAAGGCACCTTGACCCTCACCGCTGAAGAATCAGCTGAAGGATTACTCTTCGATCTCAAATAATTAAATCTCGCTTGATGTCGCCACTCCTATCTTAGGCGAGCATCATTCTGAACACCTCCAGCCTCTATCCTGCGACCCGCGCGACCAACCCTCCGACCGACGGTTCGCGGATTCAGTCCATCACAGCACAGTCAGTACCTGTGCCAAATGATCGTCAGGCTTCACTTTTTCCAAAATGGCGGCAATCCGACCGTCTTTGTCGATGACGAACGTACTCCGCTCGGTGCCCATATACTTTTTACCATACAAGCTTTTTTCCACCCACACTCCGTAGGCATTCACGATCTTCTGGTCATCGTCAGCAATGAGTGGAAACGGCAAATCATGTTTTTTAATGAATTTTTCGTGGCTCTTCACCGGGTCGATGCTGATGCCAAAAACCAACGCTTTCTCTGAAACAGCCGCCCAATCGTCCCGCAGCGCGCACGCCTGCTTGGTGCACCCGGGCGTGTCGTCTTTAGGGTAAAAATACAGAACCACCGGTTTCCCTCGAAGCTGGCTCAGGGTGACGGTATCCCCCGACAGATAACCAACACCGGCCACCGCGGCAGTGAAATCAGGGGCTTCGGACTGAACAGCTGGTTTGCTCATGGAGCAAAATACGCTCTTAAGTCGACACCAGACGCCATCGACGCGGCCAAAATTATCCGCCACCTCCCACCTCCCACCTCCCACCTCTCACCGGCGATCGAAAAACCATTGCCACGCGGAAGGGCGCGCTGACGCGCGGATTTACATTGGGCTGATTCCGGTGAAACGTAGAGGGCCGACGGACTTCCGCCTCCTTGGAGTCCGAGCCGGCTGTTCAGCTGCTCGACTATTCGGTGAGTCACGCCCATGCGCGCGTGGCGCCAATCCACCGGGCTGTCGAGCCCGTCCGTTTTCCTGTCTCTTCGCTCATGTCAAATCCAGAACCCTTTGCCCCTGCCTCACGCGAGACCCAGCCTCGGCCGTCCTCCACGACAGGCGTCTCGCCCATGCTGACCACGCCGCCTCATCCGCCCCTCACTGGGCAGCTGGATCCGGACCGCATTTTCGGACCAGACGGGAGACTCAAGTCCGAAAGCTGGGGGCCGGCGCACTGGCTTAAAGACAATTCGGGATATACGACTTTGGAGGTGTCTGATGATTTCAAAAACTTCGAGGGCGCGAAAGAAATCAAGGACATCGTCAAATACGATCCCGGGACCGGGCGGCGCGACATTCTCGTGCCCGCCGCAGACTTGATTCCCAGCGGCCAGACCGTGCCGCTCAAAATCGAGAACTATGCTTGGACGGACGATGCGGAGCATTTGCTGCTTTTCACGAATGCCCAGAGGGTGTGGCGCGAGAAGACCCGCGGTGATTACTGGCTCTTCCATTGCCGGACGCGAAAGCTGCAGCCACTCGGCGGCGAGGCCGCACCCGCCACCATGATGTTCGCCACGCTTTCACCTGATGGCCAGCGCGTCGCGTATGTGCGCCATAACAATCTATACGTGCAGTCGCTGCACGATTTACAGATCACGCCACTCACTCTGGATGGCTCTGCCACCACCATCAATGGCACGGCCGACTGGGTCAATGAAGAGGAATTCTCCCTGCGCAACGGCCTGCGCTGGAGCCCGGACTCACGATCCATCGCGTATTGGCAGTTCGATACCACCGGCGTGCGCGAGTTTCCCTTTATCAACCAAACCAGTTCACTCTACCCCGTCATCACCACCTGCGCGTACCCCAAGGCCGGAGAGACTAACTCAGCCTGCCGCGTGGGCGTCGTTCCATCCAGTGGCGGAGAAACTCAATGGTTTAACCCCAACCCCGATCCGCGAAATCACTACATCCCGCGCATGGAATGGTCGAGCGACTCCCAACACGTCTATTTCCAACAACTGAACCGGCTGCAAAATACCATTCAAGTCATCAGCGGCGATCGCCTCACCGGCGAGACGAGCGTCATTTTCACCGATCAGGATGAAACTTGGGTGGAAGTCATGCCCGAGTGGCGGTGGATCGACAACGGGTCGCGATTCCTCTGGTTGAGTGAACGCGACGGCTGGCAGCACGTGTATGCCGTCTCCACCGCAGATGAATCCATCCAACGGCTCACTCCGGGCGATTTTGATGCCATCCACATTGCCGGCGTGGATGAGGCAAATGGCCTAGTCTATTTCACTGCCTCACCGGATCACCCGGCCCAGCGCTTTCTCTATCGCGCACGCCTCGATGGCACAGGCGACGCCCAGCGCGTGTCACCCGCCGGACAAGAAGGCACCCATTCCTACAAACTCTCAAGCAACGGCCAATGGGCCTTTCATACGTTCTCACGTTTCGGCCAGCCCCCCGTCATCTCGCTGATCAGCCTGCCAGATCACCAGCTCAGGCGCGTGCTGGCCGACAACCGCACATTGAAGGAAGAAATAGCAGGCCTAACACCCTGCCGTCATGAATTTTTTAAAGTCAACATCGGCCCTAACCTCGACGTCGACGCCTGGTGCCTCCAACCACCAGACTTTGATCCAGCCGGTTCCTACCCACTCGTTATTCATGTGTATGGCGAGCCCGCCGCCTGCACCGTCCTCGATGCATGGGGAGGCGAAAACTACCTTTGGCATCTCATGCTGGCCCAACGTGGTTATGTCGTGATGAGCATCGACAACCGCGGCACCCCAGCTCCGCGGGGTCGAGCTTGGCGCAAAAGCGTCTACCGCCAAATCGGCAGTCTAGCCTCCGCTGATCAAGCGGCTGCGACCCGGGAAATCCTGCGGCAGCGACCGTGGATCGATCCCACCCGCGTCGGCATCTGGGGATGGAGTGGCGGTGGCTCGATGAGCCTGAACGGAATTTTCCGGCACCCGGATCTTTACCGCACGGCCATGGCCGTGGCTTTTGTCGCCAACCAGCGATTCTACGACACCATTTATCAGGAGCGCTACATGGGACTGCCCGCGGACAATGACGCCGGCTACACCCACGGATCACCCGTCACTTTTGCCCGCCAGCTAGAGGGAAATCTGCTGCTGGTTTATGGCACCGGAGATGACAATTGCCACTACCAGAACTGCGAAGTCCTCGTCAACGAACTCATTGATCACAACAAACAATTCTCCCAAGTCTCCTATCCGAATTGCGGTCATGGCCTCGATGAAGGAAAAAACACCAAGCGCCACCTCTACACCACACTGACCCGCTATCTCGCTGAAAACCTGCCCGTCACGCCATCCCAGCATCCCCAACCGTCATGAACGCCCCTGTCATCGCACCCCCTCGGCCCGCCCTCATCTCTGCTGGCATTCCCGAAGTCCACAGCAGCCTCTACTGGCGCATCCGCTTCTCGGTCTGCGATCAAGTCGTGCTGCTCGAACTCCCCCACCCCACCGGCTCCGAATCCATCTTGATCCTGCGTGACATCGAAATAGACCGGGCCCGGCAGTCAGCCCGCGTCGACCGCGTCGCCTGCCCTGCCGACTATACGCCGGAAGGAGGACTTTCTGGAGACCGCGAAACGGCCAACGCCCAAGCCGCGGCGGAATGCCTCCGCCGCGCCGGAGTCACCCGCGTGGCCGGCGACCGCACCCTACCACTCATTTTTGCCGACTTCGCACGTCAGGCTGGCATCACCGTGGAATGTGATCCAGACCGATGGGTGAAGGAACGCCGACAGAAATCGACTGAGGAAATCGAACACCTGCGCGAGGCCCAACACATCACCGAAGGAGCCATCCAGAGAGCCTGTGAATTGATCGCCTCCGCCACCGCCCGCCCCGACGGCGTGCTCATCCATGAAGGCCAGCCACTGACATCCGAACGGGTCCGCGCCGCCGTCGATCACTGGCTGCTGGATCACAACTTCGTCAATCCCATGGCCATCATCGCCGGCGGCCCCGCTGCCGCTGATTGTCATTTTTACGGATTCGGAGAGCTTCGCACCAGCCAGCCAGTCATCGTCGACATCTTTCCCCGCTGCCGCAACACTCGCTACAATGGCGACTGCACCCGCACCGTCGTGCATGGAGACATCCCCGACGACGTCATCCGCATGCACGCCGCCGTGCGCGCCGCCAAGCTAGCGGCGGAACGCACCATCAAAGCCGGAGTCACCGGCGAAACCGTCCACCGGGCCACCATTCAAGCCATGCTCGACGCAGGTTACGCCTTCGGACTGCCCGCTGAAGACGCGCCGCTGTCGTACTGCGCCCTGACCCACGGCACCGGCCACGGCATCGGCCTCGATGTTCACGAACCCCCATTGCTGGACATCAAAGGCCCGGCCCTGCTCGTCGGCGAAGCCCTCACCGTAGAGCCAGGCCTCTACCGTCGCGATCTAGGCGGCGTCCGCATCGAAGACATGGTCATCGTCACGGAAAACGGATGCGAAAACTTAAACACGCTGCACGACGATCTCTGCTGGAAATAAACCCGGTCATTGGTGGTTTCACCATGCCCCGCGCCCGGTGAATGAACCGGGCCAGTAGCCTACTCAGGCTGACCGACCGTTAGCCCGGACCGGTCCGATCGTGCCGCCAGAAATAAACTGCGCCGGCGTCATCGTCTGGCGCAGGTCCTTTCGGCCGTGACTGACACCCCCAACTTCCAGACGCCAACTCACGGCGCAAGTACTCCACCACCTGCGTCCGAATAGAAAGAAATGGTCGCGCTGCATCCACCGTCATCACCTTCCTGAAAAGGGGGTCGTCATCGACCTGACTTTTTGCAATCATCCTTGAGCACGGGACCGGCCTGATTAACTTTGGACGATCCCGATTTTCACACCACGCTGCGTGCGCCACGCCAGCGATGAAACCTCCACCGGTCGGGGCAGTGCGCAGCAATTCAGTTCCATCAAAATGAAGAAACGCCAGAAGCCATGATGAAAACCCCCTTGCTACGGGCGATTTTTCTGGGACTGACCGTCGGCGCGCTAGAAGCCGTCGCGAACGAACCCGCGCCCGCGCGCCCCGGGTTTAACCGGGACATCCGACCGATCCTCTCCGATGCCTGTTTTCACTGCCATGGCCCGGACCAAAACACGCGCGAAGCCGGTTTGCGCTTGGATGTTCGCGATGACGCCACCAGCGCGACCGAGTCAGGAGCCGTCGCCATCGTACCCGGACACCCTGAAAAAAGTGAAGTCGTTCGGAGAATCCTCTCGACGGATGAGGACGACCGGATGCCGCCCGACCGCTCGCACAAATCTCTGACCCCTCGTCAGAAAGAAGTACTGAGCCACTGGATCGCCCAAGGGGCTGAGTATCAAAACCACTGGGCTTATGAGCCGGTGCAGCGACCGCTCGTTCCCACACCGAACGACCACCCTGTAGACGCCTTCATCCGCCAGCGGTTAGCCACAGAAAACCTGCGCGCCGCCGAAGAAGCGGACCGGGTCACCCTGATTCGCCGCGCGACCCTCGACCTCACCGGACTGCCACCCGCTCTGGTCGAGGTCGACGCATTCCTCAACGATACCGCGCCCGGCGCTTGGGAACGGGTCATCGATCGTTTATTAGCCTCGCCGCATTACGGCGAACGCATGGCCATCGACTGGTTGGATGCCGCCCGGTACGCCGACACGAACGGCTATCAGGTCGATCGCGACCGCTCGCTGCATCCGTGGCGCGACTGGGTGATCCAAGCGTTTAATGAAAACAAACGTTTTGACCAATTCACTCTTGAGCAGCTCGCCGGCGACCTACTGCCAAACGCGACTGTCGCGCAGCGAGTCGCCACCGGCTTCAATCGCAACCACATGATCAACGAGGAAGGAGGGGTGACCGAGGAGGAATTTTTGGCCAACTACACGGCAGACCGAGTGGAGACGACGGCGACCGTCTGGCTGGCCCAGACGTTCAATTGCGCCCGCTGCCACGACCACAAATTTGACCCGCTGACCCAACGTGATTTTTACAGCCTCAAGGCATTTTTTCACAATGTCTCGGAGAAAGGAGCGGGCGATTACGCCAAGCCGGCAAATGTGAGCAGCCCGCCGTTCCTGCCGGTCCCTGGACCGGATCTTGCGGCGAAGATTTCTGCCATTAAAACAGACATTGAGCAGGCCGCGCCGGACCAAAGCCCGGAAGGCAAAGACCGTGTGGCGGCCCTCACCAAGTCTCTCGAAGAAGCGGAAAACGCTGTTCCCGTGACCCTCGTCATGGATGACGCCATGCCGCGCGACACCTTCGTCCTCCTGCGCGGTGCCTTCGATCAGCCCGGGGAAAAAGTCACCGCTGCCACTCCCGCCATCATGCCTCCGATGAGCGATTCCCTTCCACGCAACCGGCTGGGACTGGCGCGCTGGCTGGTCGATCCCACTCATCCCCTGACCGCCCGGGTGACGGTCAATCGCTATTGGCAGATGTTATTCGGCACCGGACTGGTGGCTACCGCAGAGGATTTTGGTTCACAGGGCGAGCCCCCGAGTCATCCCGAACTCCTAGACTGGCTGGCGGCGGAGTTTATTTCCAGCGGATGGGATACAAAAGCGATGCTGCGCCTACTGGTCACCAGTGCGACCTACCGACAAAGCTCGAAGTTCACGCCCGCGGCGCGCGCGCGCGATCCGGACAATCGTCTGCTCGCGCGCGGCCCGCGCTTCCGGTTGCCTGGTGAATTCGTGCGTGACCAAGCCCTCGCCGCTAGCGGCCTGCTGGTGACGAAGATCGGCGGTCCGTCCGTCAAGCCGTATCACCCGCCCGGTCTGTATGAGCAAATCACCGAAGGCTCAGGCACCACCGTCTACGTGCCTGGAACAGGCGAAGACCTCCACCGACGCAGCCTCTACACGTACTGGAAACGCTCGGTGCCCAACCCCGCCATGATGCTCTTCGACGCACCGTTTCGAGAAACATGCGTCATGCGCCGACCGCGCACCAACACCCCGCTCCAAGCACTCAACCTGCTCAATGATCCAACCTACGTCGAAGCCTCGCGCAGGCTCGCCCAGAGGATGCTGCTCGAGGGCGGAGCCTCCACCTCCTCACGGCTCACGCATGGATTTCGCTTGGTCACCGCCCGCCACCCGCGCCCCGCGGAAATGACGATCCTCACAGCCTCTCTGGAACGCACCCTCCTCGATTTCCAAGCCGACCAAGCCGGCGCCGAGGCACTGCTCCACGTCGGAGAAGCCCCCACCCAGCCTGGACTCAATGCCGCCGAATTAGCCGCCTACACGACCGTCGCCAGCACGCTGCTCAATCTCGACGAAACCGTGACCAAGGAGTAAACCGCCATGCATCCGGATCCACTTCTCCACCTGACCCGCAGGCATTTCCTCAGTCGCGCCAGCACCGGCATCGGCGCCGCCGCCTTGGCGTCCTTGCTCCAGCCGTCGCTCTCCGCCACACCAAGCGGCGTCAGTCTTCCCCATTTTGCACCAAAAGCAAAACGCGTCATCTGGCTCACCCAAGCCGGTGCCCCATCACAACTCGATCTCTTCGATTACAAACCCGGCTTGCGGCAACGGTATGATCAAGACCTGCCCGACTCGGTCCGCAATGGACAGCGGGTCACCGGTATGACCGCGGGTCAGGCGCGCTTCCCCATCGCCCCGTCCGTTTTTACTTTCCACCAACATGGACAAGCCGGCCACTGGTTGAGCGAATTGCTGCCCCACACCGCGCGCTTGGCCGATGACCTCTGCATCATCCGATCGATGAATACCGAGGCCATCAATCACGATCCCGCCATGACCATGCTGCAAACTGGCAGTCAAGTCGCGGGACGGCCGTCGTTCGGCTCATGGCTCGCGTATGGCCTCGGTTCGGAAAATGCGGATCTGCCTGCCTTTGTCGTCATGATTTCCCGCCCTAGCGGCAAGGGCAACCCGCAGCCACTGCACGAACGCATGTGGGGCGCCGGATTTCTGTCGGCACGCCACCAAGGCGTCCGCTTCAGCCCCGGCCGAGACCCGGTGCTGTTTCTCGCCAACTCCCCAGGCATCACCCCGGAGCGCCGGCGCGCCATGCTCGATGACCTCGCTGGCCTCAACAAAATCAAGCTCGACGACTACCAAGATCCGGAAATCCAGTCCCGCATCGACCAGTATGAAATGGCTTTTCGCATGCAGTCATCTGTCCCGGAACTGGCCGATCTTTCCAAAGAACCGGCGTCAGTCTTTGACCGGTATGGTCCAGAGTCGCGCAAGCCCGGCACGTTTGCGGCCAACTGCATGCTCGCCCGTCGCTTGGCTGAACGCGGCGTGCGTTTCATTCAGCTGTATCACCGCGGCTGGGACCAGCACAGCGATCTACCCGAGCACATTCGCACGCAGTGTTATGACACCGACCAGCCGGGTGCAGCCTTGGTGGAGGAGCTGAAAGAGCGTGGGCTCCTGGATGAAACCTTGGTCATCTGGGGCGGTGAATTCGGCCGCAGTGTTTATTCGCAGGGCCAGCTTACCGCCACCACATACGGTCGCGATCATCATCCGCGCTGCTTTTCGCTCTGGCTCGCCGGAGGAGGAATCAAACGAGGCACCCTCATCGGCGAGACCGATGACTTTTCTTACAATGTCATCAAAGACCCGGTGCCGATCCACGATCTCAATGCCACCGCTCTCCACTTACTAGGCATCGACCACACCCGCTTCACCGTCCGCCATCAAGGCCGCGATTACCGCCTCACCGACGTCCACGGCAACCTCATTCAAGCCGCCATCGCATGACCCTCACTCCCACCCAACGCATCGGTATTGTCACCAGCTGCGCCGCAAAGCTGGCGGACTATTTTCCCACCACCGCCGAGCCAGACTTCATCCCCGTCGAGCCGCCGTTCACCCCCGACGACCAGTTGCTCGTCGATGAACTCCGGCATCGCGGGCATCACGTCTCAGCCGTCGTCTGGGGAATGGAACCGTCACGCTTGGCAAACGAGTACGACCGCCTGATCGTCCGCTCCCCATGGGATTACATGGATAGCGACGACCAACGCCAGATGTTTCTGCAATGGCTCGAAAGTCTCGCCAGCACCGAAATCATCGTGGAAAACGAGTTGCCCGTGATGCTCTGGCTCATGGACAAACATTACCTGCTCGATTTCGCAAAGGCCGGCGTACCGATCGTCCCCACCCAATTAATCGCGCCCGGCCAGTCAATCGAGCTGACCTCATTCATCGAACAATACGGCCCCACCGTCATTAAACCCGCCGTGTCGGCCGCCGGCGCTGGGTTGGAGTTTCTGCCGGATCGATCGGCGGCCCACGCCTTTCAGCCGGAGTTTGCGCGTCGCTGCCAGCAAGGAGCACAATTAGCGCAGCCGTTTTTACCCGAGATTCGGACAAATGGCGAATGGTCGCTGGTGTATTTTGGAGGTCGCTACAGTCATGGGGTGCACAAGCTCCCTGGTCCCGGCCAGATCATGGTGCACGCCGAGCGGGGTGGCTCCCTCGCGTTCGCCGAGCCGCCGGCGATCGTGCGTGAAATGGGCGACCGTGCCGCCACCGCCGTTCCACACGCCTTCGCCCATCACCGCGGTCAGGCCTGCCCGATGCCGCTGTATTTGCGCATCGACATCATCGAGACCGCCACCGGCGCCCTGCTCTCCGAATGCGAAGGCGTCGAGCCCGAACTTTTCTTCCGTGCCCGCCCCGGAAGCGCCGCCGTCTTCGCCAACATCCTCGAAATCAGACCGGTCACCCACCCGAAGGAACGGTCTGAACCCAGCTTCCCAATTCAACACATCGCCAACCCTCAGACATGAGCCTGAAACAAAATCACAAAAAGTACGATGTCATTGTGGCCGGCGGCGGGCACAACGGGCTCGTGGCGGCGAGTTATCTAGCGATGGCAGGAAAGAGCGTTCTTTTGCTGGAAGCGCAGGACGATCTCGGCGGCGCCACTACCAGCGTCCAACCGTTTCCGGAATACGAGGCGAACGTCTCGCGTTATTCCTATCTGGTTTCGCTGCTACCCGATCAGATCGTTCGTGATTTAGGGATCAACTTCCGGACGCTGGAGCGACCGGTCGCATCCTATACACCATTTCAACGAGACGGCCGCGACGACGGGCTGCTGGTCTCTTCCGAATGGGATGATCCCACAGCCGCCAGCTTCCGGAGGCTGACCGGCTCGGATCGGGAAGGCCATGCCTGGCGCGAATTTTACGGCGGCATCGCTGAGCTAGCGCGCCGCTTGGCCCCTTCCCTGCTTCAGCCCTTGATGTCCGCAGCGGAACTCAAGTCCGCCACCGGCCTCCCCGACGTATGGCAGCAATTAATGGAAGTCCCGATCGGCACCGTCATCCGCGATCAATTCCATGATGATCTGGTGCGCGGCGTGGTTCTAACCGACGCGCTGATCGGAACTTTTGTGTCCGCCGACGATCTGCAGGCCAATCGTTGTTTCCTTTATCACCTCATCGGAAATGGGACCGGACAGTGGCGCGTGCCCCAAGGTGGCATGGGCGTTCTCGTCAAGGAACTCGCTCGCATCGCCGCCCTGCAGGGAGTGGAAATCCAACGGCAGTCACGGGTGACCGCGCTCGAAACCGGTCCGATGGGGGTGCGCGTGGAAACGGAATCCGGCAGCCGCTTCACCGCTCAAGACCTGCTTTTTGCCGCGGCGCCGCAGCATCTGGCCCGGTTGCGCGGACGCGCCGTGCCAGATTCTCTCGAAGGATCCCAACTAAAAATCAACATGCTCCTGTCCCGCTTGCCGCGGCTCAAATCAGGAGCAGACCCGCGGACAGCATTCGCCGGCACGTTTCATGTCAACGAAAGCTATTCCCAGCTGGAAACCGCCTGGACCAGCGCCCGCAACGGCGTCATGCCACAGCCGATGCCACTGGAATTGTATTGCCACACCCTGACCGACCCCACCATCCTCTCCCCGGAATTGCACGCCAAAGGTTTTCATACTCTCACCCTGTTCGGCCTGCACACGCCAGCCAGTCTCTTCGATGCCGATCCGGTAGGCACCAAAACACAAGCCATGGAAGCAGCCATCGCTAGTCTGAATCAATACTTGCTCGACCCCATCGAATCCGTGCTCGCCCCGTGCCAAGAAGGCACTTTCGCCATCGAAGTAAAATCACCGCTCGATTTGGAAAAAGATATCTCCTTGCCCCGCGGCAACATCTTTCACCGCGATCTCGATTTTCCGTTTCTCACAGAGGATGAGGACGCGGTCGGAAGCCGAGACCTCCCTCTCTGGGGCGCGGAAACCGATGACCCTCACATCTACCTCGCCGGCGCCGGAGCCCGTCGCGGCGGCGGCGTCAGCGGCATCGCCGGCCACAATGCCGCCATGGCCATGCTGGCAAAATCAGGATCACACTCAAAAACAATATAATATAATTGATAATATCGTATTTTCTCCATGCAAAAAGTCGCTCGCTTCCATCTTTTTCTTGCGGCGTTGATGCTGATAATAGCGGCGATCACCTCTCCGCTCAGCGCCCAATCGCCTGCAGAAATGCAGATCGAATCATGGATTCAACGCGACGCGGACATGGAGCTTCGCCTCGTTTTGCCAGCCACATTCGGTAGGCGTTACCGCATTGAGGTATCGACCAACCTGACTTCCTGGGAGACGAGGCTAGTGACCGAACCGTCCTTTGGATCTGCCCTAACGGTGGTCGTCACTACACCAGCAGCAATACCCCACTTTTTTAGGGCGTCACTTTTCGACTGGGAGGAGCTGAGAGCCGAGCTCGAGGCGGCCCGCGACCGCTGGCGGGCGAGCGAGCTTGTCACTTACCAATTTCTATTCCACTGGCGGTGCGTCATCTGTCATCCCAACTTTCGGACACCCTCCCAAGTTGATGTTCGCGACGGAGCCATCACCGGGGTGACTCAGCTGACGACCGGAGAAGCCCTACCACCAGATCAATGGGTGCACTACACGGTCGAAGAATTGTTCGACTGGATCGAAGGGAAACTGGCTCAGCATCCAGAGCTCATGCAGGTCGAATTCGACCCGGTCCTCGGGCACCCCATCTCCGGCTATTATGACCTAACCAGCCTGATGAACGATGAGGAGATGGGTTTTGCCCTGTACTCTCTGTCCCCTTGAGGTCCATGCTCGCGGTGCATACCATTTCCACAATCAGCCGAGCTTTTTCACAGATCATCAACCCCGTAAAACCAACAAAACGATGAATTACAGTCTATTCATGACGAGAATGTTATCTCTTTCGTGGACCGCCATGGCGGCGCTGACTCTCCTGCCATTCCATGCTGTCGTGGGAAAGGATCATTCCATCTCAACGACGGACGGCAAACCGGCGGACATGACCAAGCCGGTGCAGGTATTCATCCTCATGGGACAATCCAACATGGTCGGACTGGGAAAAATCAAAGGCGGTGATGGCTCATTAGAATTCGCCGTCAAGGAGAAGCAAAAATATCCGTATCTTGCCGACGAGGCGGGGACGTGGATTGAACGAAAGGACGTCCGCTTTGTGCGCATGATGCAAGGCCGGGGCATGCTCAACAATGAATGGATGACGGTCAAAGGCGGCACCATCGGCCCGGAACTTGGCATCGGCCATGTGATGGGTCAGACCATTGAAGCCCCCGTCATGATCCTCAAAAGCTGTATCGGCAACCGCAGTCTCGGCTGGGATCTCCTGCCGCCTGGCAGTGAACGGTATGAATTCGAAGGAAAAGTCTATCCCGCCTACAAGGAACGTCCGGATTCCTGGCCCGCCGACCCCGCTCAAGGCAAGGCCACAGTGCCGCCACCGTGGCTCGATAAAAATGGCAAACCCATCGATTGGTACGCCGGCAAACAATACGACGACGATACCGCAGATGCCAAAAAAGTGCTTGCCGATCTGGCCACCACTTACCCCGACGCCACTCACTATGAAGTCGCCGGATTCTTTTTCTGGCAGGGCGAAAAAGACGGCGGCAACGCCGCACACGCCGCAAAATACGAGGAAAACCTCGTCCGCTTTATCAAACAGCTGCGCCACGACTTCGCCGCCCCCAAAGCCCGGTTCGTCCTCGCCACTCTAGGCGAAGCCACCAAAGGCAGCACCGGCAACGGTGGCAAAATCCTCGACGCCCAACTCGCCGTCGACGGCAACACCGGCAAATATCCCGAATTCAAAGGCAATGTGGCCACAGTCTACAGCCATCCATTATCTCTCGGCGGCAGCGGCAACAGCCATTACAACGGCCATGCCGAGACGTACATGAACGTCGGCGAAGCCATGGGCCACGCCATGACGGAACTATTGAAGCAATGAGGCCCGTCAGGGCCGCTAACCAACGGCGTCGGATCAGTGCTCGACAGGGAAGTTGATTAACTTCCCGTCAGGGCATAGACGCGTAATAGGAAACGCGATCGATTAATTCAGCGCCCGGTTCGGCCGCAGGATCGACTTCACCACTTGGCCGGAATGCATCCGGGTAAAGGCGTCGGCCCAGTCTTCGAGGTCCCATTGCCCGCCCACGATGGGGCGGACGTCGAGACTGCCGGCGGCCAACAAAGCGAGAACGCGCTCCCAGACCGGCCAATTGTGACTAAAACTCCCCTGTAAGGTTACATTTTTTTGCACCAGCGGATCGAGGCTGAAATTGAGCGGTTGCGGGCCCCATCCGACTTTAGTGATCCAGCCGGCGGGACGAACCAGTTCCATGGCCAGCTTGAGGGTGCTGGAGTGACCGGCAGCGTCAATGATCACATCGGCACCCAATCCGTCGCGCTGGCGGGCCCAAGCGGTGGCATCACCGACCAAACTGGTGCATCCATAGGATGTTTCAGCAATGGTCAAACGGTGGCGGTCGTTTTCCAGCCCGACGATGGCCACCTCGGCTCCGGCCAGCCGGGCGACGGCGGCACAGAGGATACCGATGGTGCCGGGACCGAGGACGATGACGCGGTCCCCCGGTTTAAGGCGGGTATTTTCAATGACCGCATTGTACGCCACGCTGCAAGGTTCAGTGAGGCAAGCCAGCTCCAGCGGCAGCGCATCGGGTACCCGGTGCAAACAACGCGATGGCACCCGCACCCAGCGCGTCATGGCGCCGTTCACCCCGTAGCCAAACCCTTTGCGCGTCGGATCAAGATTGTACAGGCCACGACGGGTCATCGGATTGTCCCCAGAAATGACAGCCGCCGTTTCGCTGACAACCCGATCACCTTCGTGCCAAGACTTGACGTTTTTTCCAAGTTCGGCAATAACGCCACCGAATTCATGCCCGAGCACGACCGGATAGTTCACTGGCCATGAATGGGATGACGTCCATTGGTGCAAGTCACTGCCGCAGACGCCGACAGCGGCCACTTCCAACAGCACATCGTCTTCACCAATGACGGGTTTTTCCAATTCTCGGATTTCAACGCTATGCGGTTCGGGTGCGAAGTTAACGACGGCGGGGGACATGGGGAATCGGGGGATTAGGAGCGTGGACAGGGATAAGGATGGGGGTCGCCGGAGAATGGGCGGATTTCAGAATGGCGCCAGTGGCGAATGATGGATGACCGAGGGCATACCGGGCGCGTTCATTCTTCGGGCAACGGCCGGCCTTTCGTTTCCGGGGCGAACGGCAGAGCGATCAATCCCACGAGGAAAACCAGACTCATCCACGAGGCCGCATCGCGGAAGGCCTGCAATTTTGCCTCCGTCTTCATGGCGGCATCAGCAGTGGCCGGCAGCGCCGCCATCGCTTTTTCACCCAGCACCGCCTGAAGTTTGCCCAGCGTAAACGGACCGGAGGCCGCAATGAATCGGCCCACGTTATAGCAAAAACTCGTGCCCGTGCTGCGCAGGCTGGTCGGGAACAACTCAGGAAGGTAAATGGCAAAACCAGCAAAAAGCGCAAGCTGGAAAAACCCCATGACTCCACTCATCCAGAGATCGCCACGATCATCAAAAAACCGGAAAAACAAGAGGGTCGCCAGCATGGCGCAGACGTACCCAACCGCAAAAACGGCTTTGCGGCCAAAACGGGCGGCATATTTGGTGAACACGAGCATCCCAGCAAATGCGCCCAGATTCTGAATGATCATATTCGTCCCCGTCCACATCAAGGTGCGCCCCGGAATCTGCTCCTTCGGCACATTTTCTTCGCGCAGGGCCCGTCCCAGCACATCCCCCACGAGTTCCGGACTGAAGAATCCAATACCCCACAACCCAACCACTCCCGCAATACAAAGGATCATGCCGACCACCGCGCGACCGCGCCAACGGCGGTCCCCCAACAAGGCCGTATACGATCCAAACTTCACCCCCGTCAATTTGCCCGCCTCCCGCGCCTTGACCCATTTCTCCGGCTCCTTCAACCGCAACTGAATAAAGACACAAAGAAACGCCGGCAAGGCACCAATCAAAAACATCCAGCTCCACGCGCTGCCCGGAGCAATCTTCCACGTCTCAAGCCAGCCCACAGTAATCGCAATCGATCCAGCCATCACATTACCCACCGCCGAAAGCGCCTGCAAAAGCCCAAGCGCATGCGGACGGGCCGCGTCCGGCAAAGCATCAGCCACAAGGGCCACCGACAACCCGAAAACCCCGCCTACCCCCAAACCCGTCAAAAACCGAAAAAAATCAAACATGGCCGGGGTCTTCGCAAAGGCCGACAACCCAGTAAAAACCGAATAAATCAACACCGTGACCGCCAGCGTGCGGGCCCGTCCAATCCGGTCGCCCACCGCACCGAACACCAGCCCGCCGACCGCCCACCCAATAACAAACCACATCGTAGCCATGCCGCCCGCCGCTTTCAGCACACTGGGATCCGTCCCTACTGGATGCAGCGCCTTCATGGCTGAATTCCGAGCCACAATAAACAGCTGCTGATCCAAACAATCGAAGAGCCATGCCAGCGAGGCCATGGCAAAAACAAACCAATGGTAACGATTGAGCGAGCGCCACCAGGGCTTTTCAAGTGAGATGGTGTCAGTCATAGAGTGGATCGTGGCTGTGAATGCGATCGAAGGGCAGCGCCCATCTTTGGCGCAAGATGCGCCACACACGAAGGAAATTATTCCACCGCGTGGCACCACTCGCCGAGCCGGCTGTCACCTGCACGCAGTACCCGCCCATAAAGAAGACCAAGGGAAGCGCATGATTTCGAGGTTGCACCACCCCCGGCCAGCAGAATCGTTGACCTCAGCGCGTCCGACTGGCCGCGCCCAGCCCCCAGGGGACCGCCGGCTCACTTCAGGGCGAGCCTGAAGGACTGGAGCACCCCACCCGCCGTCGTCGCCACCGTCATTTTCTTGATCATGAACACCACCACATCAGTCACGGCCCAACATCGTTTGATCCGCACCAGCACCGGAGAAGCCGTCGGGGCCGAATACGCTTGGATCGGCGGCCAATACTGCGCCATCCACGCCCCCGGCGGCGTCATCGGATGCGGAATCTATGACCTCGCCTGCGCAGACGAATTCAACCTGGCCGTCGCCATCGCCAAAGGCACACCCGAACACCCGCT
>CAJBME010000121.1 GCA_903954065.1 uncultured bacterium | reverse complement strand
TTTTGGCAGGGGACCGGATGCGAAGAAGCGGTTTCGCAGCCGTGTCTTGAGGGATGTGGCCCGAAGGCCAGTTGTGGAAACCGGGGCCAGCGTACCTGGCTACAGCGGCAGCGCCGAACGCCTCGCCGAACGTCTTTTTGGCAGGGGACCGGATGCGAAGAAGCGGTTTCGCAGCCGTGTCTTGAGGGATGTGGCTTGGGGGCCAAGTACCGGCCATTGGGGGCTCAGTTTTCTTTTGAGCAAAAGAACCCACGCCGCCGCGCCCGGATCAGGCGCGGCCATCGGCAGAACCATCGGTGATTTTCTTTACCGCACTTTCATGCCGGTAACCGATTCCATGATCACGGTGATCATCATGTACGCGACCATACCGACGAGGAAGGCCATGAAGATGGTGACGATGTGTGGGATGGCTTCTTGCATCCGCACGATTCGTTTTTCCAGTTCCTTGTCGTAGCGTTCGGCGGTCCGGCGCAGGGCCAGCGGCAAATCTCCCGTTTGTTCGCCCACGGTGATCATGTCCGTCATGAGGGGCGGGAAAAAACCAACGCGTTTGAGCGCCTTGGCCAGTGATCCCCCTTCGCCCACCATGCCGATGACCTGATCGAGCAGGCGGCGCACGTAGATGTTCTGAGTCGCGTCCCGCGAAAGTTCCAGCGACCGGAGGAGTGGCAAGCCGTTGTCCACGAGGTTGGCCAGCGTTTCCAGAAACTGCACAAAAAACCGGCCGGTCAAAATGGGTCCGACCAGCGGCAATCCAAGACGCATCCGATCCCAAGCCGGACGATACGCCGGGTTCGTGGTCACCTTTTGAAAAACCAACATAATGGAAGCCACCACCAGCATGATGATCCACCAATAATCTTTCACAAAATCACCCATGCCCATCATCACCTGCGCCGGCAGCGGCAGGGGTTTGTTGGAGCTTTTCAGGAGACTGGCCAGCTGCGGAACCAGAAAAGTCACAAACAATCCTGAAACCAGCATCCCGGCGACAAACAGGAAAGCCGGGTAAATAAGCGCCGTGATCACGCTGCTCTGCAGCTCGGCGATGCTTTTGAGGTACTGCGACTGGCGCTTGAGAATGACCCCGAGCGCACCAGAAATTTCACCGGCCGCAGCCATCGAACAATAAAGCTCGCCGAAGTTCGGGGAGGCCGACCGCAAAGAACCGGAAAAACTGCCGCCATCACGGACTTTTTGCCGCAACAGGGCGGAGACCTGCTTGAGCGCCCCCAACTCATCACGGCTTTCCATGATTCGGAGGGCGGGTTCAAGTTGCAGTCCGGCGCTCAGCAAGTCGCTCATTTCCTCGGTGAAAAGGATGACCTGTTTGCGACTGAGGCGCACGGGGTCTTTCGACAACGGCACAGCCGCCTCCGATTTTGCTTCAGCAGGTTTTTTCGCCGTCTCGGAGGCTTTCTTTTTTTCGTCGAGCCGTGTTTCTGGAGACTTTTTATCCACCGGACCGGCCGGAGCGGCACTGCCGGCCGCGTCTTTGACCGCGATGGAAACCGGCTGCAATCCACTGCGATCCAGACGGCGCATGGCTTCGCCCCGGTCATTGGCGGTCAGCTCCCCCCTGGCAAGGGAGCCATCAGGCTTGAGAGCACTATAAGCAAAGGTGGGCATGAGATCGAAAACGTAAGACCACCTTGACGCGAAATAGTTGAAAATCATCCGCCATTCTCAAGATCCATCAACAAGCGCCACCGTGAGTCAACGGCCAGCGGGACAATTGTTCCGGAAAAAGGCACTGCGCGCAATCACTGTGATCCTGTAGACAAAAGTCCTGATAAATCTGCAGAAGCGCTTGTTGGTGAAAAAGTTTATCCTGCAAGGCAGCGCGATCCGGACGGCGCCCCAGCAACCGCACCGCGGCCCGCCGAGATTTTTCGTTTTCCAGCACCGCTGGCAGCGCCGCATACGCGGGCCACCAGTCGACCATGAGATCCGCACGCAACGAGAGGTATGGGAAAACTAAATTAGCGAGAATTTCTTGGGTTCGAGTGGCGCCAATAAGCTTCAGAACTGGCGCCGAACGAGCACTGGCCAGTGTGAAATGATGGTCCCAATGCGCATGGTGCATCGATTCCAAGGCGGAAACGAGCGCCGACACCGGCCCCCCGTCGCCACTCAGCGGCAGATCAAAAGCCGCACGGATTTTTTTCCAGTGTCGAACGATCTCGGCCAAGGCACCGAGGCGGCGATGTGGGTGATTTTGCGGTCTGGCACCGGCCATGACCCAGCGCGGCGGCTCCACCGCGCAGAATTCCCCACGATACTTCCACCACATTTCCCATAATCCACGCAGATACTCGCGCGAGGCCAAGGGCGCTTTTTCATACGTCCTCGTCTCAAGAAACCCGGCCGCCCCAAAAAGTAGAGCCTCCGGTCCGGCCGCATGAGAAGAAAGCACGCTCAGCGGCAGGCGCTGGACCAACATGGTCATGGCTTGCTGGTTGTGACGATACCCCAGGGCCGCCGCCAGCTCCTGAAAAAGCGCCTGGTCCCACCCATGCAGCCGAGCTAGCCGCGATAGTCGCAGTGCTTTGGTTTCAAGCCGCTGGCGAGCCGCCGCCTCGAAAAGCGAGACAACACCAGCGGCCGGAAGATCGCGCAACGGAAACGAACAGCGACCGCATTTGGCCTCCGCCGGCGGCCCCGGGGCCCCTGCAAAAGAAAACGCAGCTAAGTCAATCTGAACCTGCGCTACCTCCCGATGGCGCGGCGTCCGCGTGAAAAAAGCAGAGCCCGCAGGCTGGACAAAAAAGACATGCAGAATGACGTCCTCATATCCCGGGTTCTCCGCATGCCCATGGCGCTCCCAGTCCCGCACATCCCAATCAAGCTCGAGAAACCCACTCAACAGCCGACCGCCAATCCGAACGGCCACCTGCGAAAAATCCGGCCCAGCCGCATGATTCCAAATGCCAATCTGCACGATTTCGACGCGCTGGCCGGTAGTGGTGACAAAATCACGGCCGAACTCGCCGGCAAACCACCGGCTTTGCAAATCCGCCTCGGAGGGGCGGGGTTCATGGATGGGGAGGGAAGAAGTACCCTCGCTGACCCGGCTGCTGGCCATGGCCGCCAGCTGGAGTTCACGATAGGAGGCGGTAGTCACTGTTGAGGAGGGGCCGCGCCGGGAGGTGCGGGCTTGATGGTATTGAGCCAGACGCGGGCAGCCTCAGCTTCCGGCGCCTGGGGAAATTCGCTGATGATGCGGCGGAGATCGGCTATGGCTCCGTCCATTTGATTATTACGCCGTTGCATATCAGGCACTTGGAGGTAACAACGGATTTTGTCGGAGGGCCGTGAATACAGCTTAGCCGCATTTTCGAAGGCCACCGCCGCCCGCTTCAGATCCGTGGCCGCATACATCTGCGCCAGCACACCCAGCCCCTCCCACAACACACCACTGCCTTTTTTCCTCGCAGCAGCTTCGACCGCGCGCATGAATGGCTCCTTGTCCTCAGCCGCCCCGTATTCAGCCGTGAGTCGATAATACGCCTGAAAATCTTCGCTGTCCTTGACCGGACGCGTGGCATCCATGGCTGCGAACGGACGATAGAGTGGATCGCCAAGGACCACGTTCATCCAGGAAAGGGCCGGCGTCGCCATCCACGCCGCCTCGGCGAGAGTATACCCCTTGAGAAGGCGTTCACTGAAGATGTGGAGCTGGGTGGTCAGCGTCAGATACGGCTCCCATGTATTGCCCAGCACGGCGGCGGCTCCTTTAGCCAGCAGCGGCCCGCACCAGTCACCGTTTTCCCCTCGCAAAGTGGTGGCACTGAAGCTGTGGAGGTGGGTGGCGACGGCCCCCCGACGAAAGCGGAACGATGGATTAACGAACGGACCATCCGGAGAGCGGGTATACCAGCCCAGATAGACCGCGGCATCCATCATCGGATAGTTGGTCGGCAATGTTTGCGGGTGAGCGTCGATAATGACCGGCCAGCCGGCCGTATTGAAGGCGCGCCCCGCGGTCAGGAGCCATGTGTCGCCTTCTTCATACCCTTTCCCTTTGATGGCAAGATCCAGATAAACACGCCCCCACAAACCCGTTTTTTCCGTGGCCACGGCGTCCGTGATCATTCGTTCACAGATCGGGTAGGTCGGGCCATCCACTCGCCCCACCAGCATCACGGCCGGCGGGCTGTCGTCCGCAAAGGCCACATCCTTGCGAAAATACGGATTGTTCAGCCCCGCCGTAATTTTAGCCCCCGGCACACCCAACACCGTCAACTCAGAGTCGACGCTGGCATTGTTTTGCTGGCCCGCACCCGCCGCGACAGGCTGGCCAGTGGAGGGATCGCGCGGCCCCTCAACCGTGGCGTCTTCCGTGATGCGCAGCGGCACGCCCGACATCACAGCGAAAATCCGGCGGGTGTTAACGGTGGCCTGAACGCCATCCGCCGCCGACCCCATGGTCCACCATCCTTTGTCGCTGAAAACTTGCCTCAGCGGTTCAGCCAGAGTTTTTTCATATTCCGCGCGGCTGATGGTTTCCGCGGTCGACAGCTCGAGCCCGACGAGATTTCCGGCCGGAATGCGGCGGGCCTTGGCATAAAATTCAGCCAGTCGCCGCGATGCCGACACCTCTTTGTTGTAAAGCACGACCGTCGCCTCCCGGTAATCCGGACTGGGCGCCGCTGCGGCCAGTCCCGAGAGGAACGACAAAAAGAAGGCGGCAAAAAGCGGCCAATTTCGGGAGTCAGGGCGCAAAAAAGTCACAATTCAATGAGGGGAAGAGAGAGGATCAATCCATCATACGCCAAACGCACGTCCACGGGCAGATTTTCCTCTGCTTCCGCATGACTGACTTGACACTGAAAATGCGTAAACCACGTGCGACCCGCCTTCACCTCGCGCGCCAAAGCCCCAGCTTCCTCAAAATTCATGTGGGTCGGATGACTCGTAAAGCGCAGAGCGTCAATAATCAAGACTTCTACTCCGGCCAGCGCTGCTACGGTCGAGGCGGGCGCTGACTTGAGATCAGGCAGATACGCCGCCATTTTGCGCCCAGCGCGACTAAAGAGAAATCCATGGGTTTCGACCTTCCCGTGATGAACCAGTAGCGGGGTAATGGTGGTCGCACCCAGCTGAAACGGCCCGTCAAACGGACACGGCCGAGGTTTGAAATACCCTGGATAGCGATTCTCCCCATTAAAGGCGAATTCAAACATCCGGCGCACCGCAGCCAGACAGGAACTACTGCCATGTACAGGCAGGCTTTCTTCCGCACCCACAGTAAACCGCCGGAGATCGTCAAACCCAGCCACATGATCCGTATGCGCATGGGTCAGCAACACCGCATCAAGATGCCGAAACCCAGCCCGCAAACATTGAAACCGAAAATCGGGGCCTGTATCCACAATCCATTGAGCCTCAGGCGTCGTGACGAGAATCGAAGACCGGCAGCGACGGTCCCGGGGGTCGTCCGAATGACAAACCGCACAATCACAACCAATCATGGGCACCCCCACCGAGGTACCCGTGCCAAGAAAAGTAATCGTGAGGGCGCCGGGAGAGACCGTGTTCACCATAGCCTCTCTCTGTACCCGTGATGCCGGCCGCTGACGAGTCGGAGTTGTCACCTATCAGGAAAATCTTCGATCTTCCTTCATCCCGTTTCATCATTCCGCTTCCGCTCATTTGCATCCGTCGCTCCCACCGCAATACTCGCCCCATGCTCGCCTCGTTACGCATCAAAAATCTGGCACTGGTCGAAGATCTGACGTGGGAGGTCGGTCCGGGTCTGGTGTGCATTACCGGTGAGACGGGGGCTGGCAAGTCCATGATCGTGGGTGCCCTCAAGCTGGTTTTAGGCGAGCGGGCCGATCGCTCGATGATTCGGACCGGGCAGGACGGCTGCACGGTGGAAGCCATTTTTCATCTGGCGCAGCCCCAGGAGCTGAACACCCAGCTGTCGGAGGCGGGACTCGAGCCGTGTGAAGGCGACGAACTGCTCGTCAAACGCGTCATGACCGCCAGCGGCCAAAACCGCCAGTTCATCAACAATAGTCCAGCCACTCTGGCCAGCTTGAAGGAAATTGGACATCATTTGGTCGACCTGCACGGCCCTCATGATCATCAATCATTATTGTCCCGCGAACGCCAGCGAGCCATGCTCGACGCCTATGCCGGGGCCGCCGCCGCTCTCGCCGCCCATCAAGCCGCCCACGCCGCGTGGCGCGCCAGCCGCCGCGAACTCGACGAACTCGCTCACGCCGAACGGGCCACCGACTCAGAGGTCGAACTGCTGCGTCATCAAGTGACAGAAATTGAAGCGGCCAACCTGCGAATCGATGAAGAAGATGAATTAGTGCAACGCTACAAAACTGCCGCCAACGGATCCCGATTGCTGGAATTGGTGGGGTCTTCACTGCAGAAACTGGCCGATGACGATGACTCCGTCCTCACTCACCTCCGACAACTCCAACGCGGATTGCGTGAACTGGACCGCCTCGACCCCACCGTCGGCGCCCGCCTAGAAGGAGCAGAAACCGCCTTGGTCGAATTAGAAGAGCTGGAAAGTACGCTGCGTGACTACAGCGACCGCATTGAACTCGATCCCGCCGCCCTGTCCGTGCTGGAGGAACGAATCAACGTGCTCGAATCCCTGAAACGGAAATACGGCGGCAGCGTGGAGGCGGTCTTGGCTCATCTTCAAAAATCAACGCTGCGACTGTCCCGCATTGAAAACCGCGGCGAAGCCTTGGCAACGCTCGAAGCCCACGAAAAATCTTGCCGGCAAGCGATGTCCGTCACGGCCACTAGCCTGCGAAAACTCCGTGACAAAGCAGGACCAAAACTCGCCAAAGAAATCTCCGGGCATCTGCTCGATCTGGGTTTCAAACGCGCCCTCTTTGAGATCAAACTCGACCCACTTCCAGAACCCGGAGCTCATGGCGGAGAAGAAGTCGATTTCCATTTTGCACCGAATCCTGGGGAACCGTCCCGGCCGCTGCGGCTCGTCGCCTCAAGCGGTGAAATGTCACGCGTCATGCTGGCCATCAAAAGCGCCCTCGCTCGCCAAGACGCCATTCCCCTGCTCGTATTCGACGAGATCGACGCCAATGTCGGCGGAGAAATCGCTACCAGTGTGG
Source organism: uncultured bacterium (assembly GCA_903954065.1). Lineage (GTDB taxonomy): Bacteria > Verrucomicrobiota > Verrucomicrobiia > Verrucomicrobiales > V1-33 > CAJBME01. Next base: position 5,551 of record CAJBME010000121.1, on the reverse strand, counting down.
GGCGTAAAATGGCCGATCTCGGAGGTTCCCACCAGGTGGTGGCCATTACCCACATGCCACAAGTCGCCGCTCTCGCCGCCGCCCATTATGAAGTCACTAAAGAATTCGAGGGAGGACGCACCACGTCCTCACTCCGGCTCATCACCGGCGAAGAGCGAGTAATCGAAATCGCACGGATGCTCGGAGGCAAAGAAAAGTCCGCGCTGGAACATGCGCGGACTTTGCTCAGTGGACACTAAAACAGCGGCCGCCGCTTATTTCTTAAAGAAACCGCCCGCTGGCACAATAATCAAATCGCCCGGTTGCAGCAGAATATTGCGCTCTGGGTTCGCGGAAACATTGCTCAAGTCCATTTCCTGAGCTTTTTGGCCGCGGACCAGACGCACCTTCTTCATGTTGGCAAAGTCATCAGGACCGCCCTTTTCCGCGATCGCTTCGACAATCCTCATACCAGCCCGCCAGACGGCAGATCCACCCAACCGCACGTTGCCGCTGACCGAAACCATCTGAACAGACGTCGCAGAATCAAGACGAGACACGTTGATGGCCGGATTCGTATAAATCTTGGAGGACTTGTAAGCCGTTTCCACCGCACGAGCTAAAGCCGTCGGAGTCAGTCCCACCGCCCTCATTTCCCCCTTCAAATGCTGGAGACGAATCGTCCCTTCATTCGAAACAATGTACGTTTGCAAGGCCATCGACTGCTGGTCATTGGCCGGAACACCCGTGATGGTAATTTTGAGCTGATCGGCGGACCGCAATGGAGTCTCCCCGTTCTGGGCCTGCAATGTGCCTGCACCAGACAGGAACGCCACGACCAAGGCGAAAGCGAAGAATGCGTGAATAGATTTAATCATCTTCAATAGAGGGTGACGATGTGCTGGGAAATTTTCTTAGTACTGATCATCATCCAAGCCTTTGCCCTTGGAGCTGGACTTAGCACTGGACTTCTTCGACGCACTAACCGCCGCCACTGAGGGCGATGGCCGACTCGATCCCGACTCGCTGCCTTTGGAAACCGGACGGCTCTTGCCTTTGGCTTCGGTGTTGGTTGGCGAGTAATACGTGTAGTAGCTAGTGTAGTACTGGTATTGGCTGTCGCTGCGGACATCGACGTTGTTGAGGACCACCCCGAGCAGGTTGCCACCGACATTCTCAATCGCCTGCTTCACTCGCAGGAGCATCGAGCGCGGCAACTTGCGGTGCTGGATAACAATCATCGTCAAATCCACTTCCGACGCGAGCACGGAAGCATCCGAGACACCCAAAATCGGCGGCGAATCGATCAATACCAAGTCAAAACGATTCTTCACATCCGCAATCAATTCAGACATCCGGCGGGAGTTCAAAATACCAGCCGCATCCGCCGGCAAAATGCCCGAGGGCATGAAATAAAGATTGTCGATCGGCGTCTGCAAAATGACGTCCTCTAGTTGCAAGTCGGTCGTCAGATAGTTCGTCAAACCCACCGAGTTGTTGATGTCAAAGAAAGTGTGCAGTTTCGGACGACGCAAGTCCGCGTCGATCATCAACGTGTTGTACCCACCTTGGGCGCAGATATACGCCAGATTGACCAACGTCGTCGACTTGCCCTCACCCGCTCCACCGGAGACAACGGTGATCGCGTTGGCATCAGCACTCTTTCGGTTGAACTCAATATTCGTTCGCAAAATCCGGTACGCTTCCGCATCCGGACTGATACCGCTTTGTTTGTGCAAGATGCCCACATCCTTCGGAATGACCGCCAGCACCGGTACCCCGAGATACCGCTCCACATCATCCAGCGTCTTGACGCTGGTGTCGAGATACTCAAGGAAGAAGGCAAATCCCAGACCGAGGATCAAGCCCAAGACCGCACCCAATCCGAGTTGCAGCTTAGCATTCGGTTTGGAATAAGTCACCGCCTCCGTGGCATACTCGTGAATGGTCGCCGGTTTCCGCGGCATCAAGTTTACGACCCGAGCCCGCTCCTGCTCGTCGATCATCTTGTTCAGGATTTCCTGCGCAGTGCCGTATTGGTCTTTCGCCTGCTGATACTGGGCGTATTTGCCGCGATCCAAAATGCTGGCGTCCTTTTGCTCTTTGGTAATGTTCTCGATGTTTTCGAGAACCTTTTCCGTCATGCTAATTTTGTCTTGGAGATTGTCGCGAAGCTGCTGCACGCCCTCTTCCAATTGAGCCTTTTGCACGGCCATCCCCGCTTTGAGGGAGACGATATCCGGATGGTTTTCACCGAGGCCACTCGTTTCCATCATGGACGCGGTACGCTGATCTTGAAGAAATTGAGTATAAACGGAAGTTGTCTTTGGATCGAGCAAATTCAGGTTGGCGGCCGCACTGATCAATGATTCACCCTCTTTGTCTTTGATCGATTCCAGCTGGGCTTTGAAGTCATTGACCTGCGTCTTTTTGTCCAGCGCCATGCGCTGAGCTTCCATGAAGAGCGAGTCCGCGCCGCCGGTCGATTCTCCGCCGCGCGTGAATCCAAACGGAGTGGAAGCTTGCAAGTCAACGATCCCCAGCTCCTGCACGATTTCGAGCATCTTGTTGCGGGCCCGCTCGACTTCTTGTTCCTGGCCTTTGCGCGTGTGGGTCAGCGTTTGGAACGCCAGCTGCACCCGCTCATGCTCAATCAACTTACGACGAGCCGTGTACGCTTCCGCGACTTCGTTGGCCAGTTCTTTGGCTTCCATTTTATCAATGCTCAACACCTCGATTTTGATCAAATCGGTGCCGCGTTCTTCCGAGGCATCCACCATCCGCTCGAGCTTGGTGAAGGCTTCGTCCAAGTTGGCCACTTTCCAACGCTCCACCAGATTCAGCTTTTTGATGACCTGCGACAGCGTCTCCTTCGACGTGATAATCTTAAATTCCGTCGGGAGAAACGTCGTGCTCCCCAGCATGGCCTTGCTGTTGGAAACGCCATCGTAAAAATCACCTCCGCCGGTCACCCCGGAGGAACGTTCAATCTCCATCAAGACCGTCCCTGGATACTTCTTCGGCATGATCGCCGTGACGACCGCCGCCGTCATGAACACAAGAAAGAAAGACAGCAGAATAACCCCGTAACGATTACGGATCACCTGCCAATAATCGAGCGCGTGGAGCCGAGCTTCGCTTTGTTGCTGGTTCATAATAACGGAAAGTATACGTAGACCGGACGAGTGAGCAAAATATTTGGTCGTGAAGAAAAAAATTCCCCCGGCGCAGGACACCGGGGGAATCAAAGCTGTTAAACCAAGAAAAGGTATCTAACGATTCTAACTTTAGAATGTTGCCGTCAGGCCCAACGAGATCCGGTGACGCTCATACGTGCGGAATTCATTGTCCGAATCAGTATTGGTATACCAGTAAGTGGCGTTCAGGCCGATGTTGCGCCAGAGGCGATAGTCAACGCCAGCGCTACCCGCGAAGGTGTTGTCGGTCTGATCAGGCACATCATACGGGCTGTCTTCAAACTGCTGATTCAAATAATGCAGAGCCAAGTTACCGGCGAGACGCTCAGTGAGCTGATGCTGCATAGAGACACCCGTCTTGTAAGAATAGCTGGATTGGAAACCCGCGTAATCGCTGTCGTCGGCACCGAGAAAGTGATACCAACGAATCATCGTGTTTTTACCAGCACGATAGTTCAAAGAGCCTTCGAGGTACGGACGCGTCTCGTCCGAGATCGGGCCGTCATAATCGCGCATCTCAGCACCAACCCGCAGACTGCCAGCGAGCAGCGGGCTGAAAGAATGATCGATACCGGCGAGCAGGTAATGGGATGTCGACTCAGCGTCCGTGTTGTTATCGTAGTCGGTCATCTTATAGCGATAATCGACGGTTCCCGTGGTCATCCGGGAGACAGAATAGCGGAATTGCTGCGAGAAAATGTGTTCGAGGTGGTCCTGGCTGGAATTGACCTCGTCGTCATACGAAATGCCGGTCAGCGTGTAGCCGGTGACTGTCGAGAAACGACGAGCCCACGCGTAGGAGACGGCCAAATTGTTGTAGCCGTATGTGTATTGGCTCGTGCGACGGTTGATGGAAGCACCGATCAGGAAATCAGGCTCCGTCTCGTACGCGAGGTAGAACGAATCAGAAATCGTCAGGCGCGGCGAGATCTGGGTCACGTAGTCCAAAGTGACTCGCGCATTGTTGTACGTTTCTTCCGTGCCGGGAGCAGGGTCGAAATACCAAATGTTGGAATAATGAGCTCCGACACTGAGGTGATTGGTCTTGTCGCCAGCAGCGTAGGTCGCGCTGACCCCATTCTGCCAGTAACCCGACTCAGTCTCATTAGTCGCAGTCGTGTTCATGTTGGAATCCCAACCCACTGATGAGGCCAGTGTGACAGAGAATGGAATTTTCTCTTCATAGTCCCGGTTCGCACCGATACTGAGGAGTCCTTGACCCTTGGAAGCCGAGACCGTGAGGCCCAGGGCCAAGGTGGCGATGGCGATTTTTTTCATCTTAAGATTTTGGAGGTATGGGGAATGAGAAGACCAACCGTGAGTTTATTTATCGTTTTAGCCGCGAGCTGGCAACCGTTATTTGCGTCCGAAGCGAGGTTTTTGACGTGCGTGTTCAGGAAAGACCAGCCCCACAGGGCCTGCAGCCGCTGGTGCGTAGCTCAGAAACTCTCCCCCCACACCCGCCAGACAGACGGACCATCACACCGCACTCGCGCCCAACAAATGACCGTGCTGTTTGATGAGACGTCATGGGTATCAATGGATTAATCAAAAACAAAAGGAGAAAATGGAGCGGGCAGCGGGAATCGAACCCGCATAGCCAGCTTGGAAGGCTGGAGCTTTACCACTAAGCTATGCCCGCATAAAAGAAGTTTTTAAAATTATTCAAGACGTCTTGAATAGCAATAAATATTTGATTTTCTGCGAAAGATTTGTCGGTGTTCTTTTACTATTCTCCGGGGAAATCCGTCTCGCAACAAGAAACAACGATCTCAACCGGCCTGGGCAGCTCATTTTTCGCCGTTTGACGTCGGACACTCGCCGGAAGAAGACCGCTCACACTCCCCACAGTCGGAAAATCCCGCCTCAAAGGTCGTGGAGACTCCACGGGCTCGAATAATTACAAGTAACTCATAAAAAATGAGTTGCGAACGACGCGGCCAATCCTGCCTCAGACTGAACTGAAGACGTTTTCCAACGCTTGATCGAGGGCGGAAAGGGCGCTTTGCAATTCGACGTCGGTTGTACAAAGCGGGGGCATGAGGACGACGGTATTGCCGATCGGGCGCGTCAGCAGCCCGAAGGAGCGGGCCTCCGTGCAGACGGCGTTTCCCCATCGTGGGGGAACCTCGGACGCCCTGACTTCGGCCCCGACCTCAAGGCCGGCGACAAAACCACACTGGCGCACCGCGCGCACGTGGCGCGAATGTTTCTGGCGCAAGTGGTCAAGGCCTCGGCTGAGCGCGGCCATCCTCGGGCCAAGGCGGCCGAGTACGTCTTCATCCCGAAAAATCGACAGGCTGGCGAGGGCGGCCGCGCATCCGAGGGGGTGGCCGGAATAACTGTGACCGTAGAAAAACGTCCGCCGTTCTTCG
>CAJBME010000120.1 GCA_903954065.1 uncultured bacterium | reverse complement strand
TGGCCGCCTGCGCCGTTGTTTCGTATTCGGATCTTTTGTAGCCGTGGGTCGCTGACCCCGGTCGCGGCGCCGAACGTCTTTTAGCAGGGGACCGGCTGCGTAAAGGCGGATTCGGAGCCGTTGTCTTGAGGGATGTGGCCTGAGGGCCAGTTGTGGAAACCGGGGCCAACGTACCCGGCTACAGTGGCGGCTTGGCCGCCTGCGCCGTTGTTTCGGATCCGGATCTTTTGTAGCCGTGGGTCGCTGACCCCGGTCGCGGCGCCGAACGTCTCTCCGAACGTCTTTTTGCCAGGGGCCGGATGCGAAGAAGCGGTTTCGGAGCCGTGTCTTGAGGGATGCGGCCCGAGGGCCAAGTGTGGAAACCGGGGCCAGCGTACCCGGCTAATCGGGTGCTTTTGTAATTGCGCTGGTAATAAGTGCTTTACAGAAACCCGTGGGCAATTTTCGGGCGCTGGTCCAAGTCCCGACCTCTCCAAAGATGTGAGAATTCTTTCCATCGCTCCACAAAATTCGCCCACAATTCACACTTTTATGTCGCCCCTGTCGCTCAGATGAAGACTGGTCCACATGGGGAAGGGTAGTCGATTTCAACGCGAATCTGGGCCGATGAGCCGTCAGAAAAGCATACGAAACCTGCCACCACCGCCCCGCCACCCGCATCCGCCCGGTCGGTCTACCCTGCCTCCCTCACGCTCCGGTCGCCAAGGTCCGATCCAGATCTCCTCTGGCTCGCCTGCTTTCTGGCTGGATACTGGAGGCTAGAGTCCTCGGACCGCGCGAAACCCGTTGTCGTTGTTCCTATTCGACGGGGTGTTCCCGCGGCGAAAGGCCACACGGCTGACCGGAGCATTGAAGTTCCACGACCCGCCGTGACTGATCCGAAGCGAACCCGAAGCACTTCCTTTGGGATCGGTTTGTGTACCGGCCGCATAAGGTCCATACCAATCCCAACACCACTCCCAGACGTTACCCACCATGTCATGCAACCCATAAACATTCGCCGCAAAACTGCCAACGGGCGAGGTGTAGGGTTGGCTGCCTACTGCATAGGTCGGATGAAATCCGCGCGTCGGGCTGATATCGTAGGCGTAAGCGATCTCACTCACATAATTGGCTTGACTGTGAGTGATCGTATCGCTCCAAGGAAACCTTTTCCCATTCAATCCACCGCGGGCGGCCTTTTCCCATTCGGCCTCCGTTGGCAGGCGATACCCTTTGGCGCCCCAGTTCACTGTCGGCACAGTGGTTCCGGTGCGCAGGACGGCGCCATTCACGGTATAGACGGGCTCCAGTCCGTCCTTTTCACTACGAGCATTGCACCACTTAATCACGTCCCCCCAACTGACCGTCTGTACAGGGTGAGTACTCGCTTTGCCACCACCAGCCGCCAAATCGGTGTATCCTCGTGACACCCCCCAATCCCGGACCTCGTCCCATTCCGCCTTCGTCACCTCAGTCTTGCCCATGTAAAAAGCGCTGACATTCACTGTGCGCACAGGTCTTTCATCTGTAGCCCCTTCTGCAAATATATCTCCCATCTGGAACGGGCCCGCCGGGATCAACGCAAAACCCACGGGTGTCGCGGGTGCGGTTTTAAACGTGATTTCAGCGCCGTAGCGAGTGCCGACAACATTGGTGGCGTAAGCGCGGGCGTAGTAGGTGGTGTCCAGAACGAGGTTGTTAAGGTTGCTGGAAAAATCACCGCTCCCGGCCCCGGAAGGAGACGCCATCGAGCTTGTGAGGGTAGGCTCCGGCACTAGACCGTAGACCACACCGCGCGCAGTGACAGGCGACCCGCCATCTGAGGTGACCGAGCCACTCACAATGAAGGTCCCTGCTCCATCCCCCGGCACCGCCGCCCCGGTGGTCACGATCGGCGCCGTGCGCGCCGAGGGATCGGCGTACAAAACTACACGGAACCCGAGGTTGATGTTCGTGTTGGACGGGATGTTGTGGAGGCGGTCCGCGACGCGGCAGTGAATCGCGACGTTGCTCCAACTGCCGCCCCGGTACACCCGGTACGTGCCCGATGAAGCCCCACGCGGATCCGACGGGGAACCCGTATCGGGGTTGCCAGACCAGTCCCAGCACCACTCCCAGACGTTCCCGCTCATATCGTACAACCCATAACTGTTCGCGGCAAAACTTCCCACGGGCGAGGTATAGGGCGCATTGCCTACGGAATAAGTCGGATGGTACCCACGGGTCGGGCTGATGTCGTAGGCGTAAGCGCTATCGCTCTGATAATTAGCCTGACTGTGAGTGAGCGTATCGCCCCATGGAAACCGTTTGCCGTTCAGTCCGCCGCGGGCGGCCTTTTCCCATTCGGCCTCCGTCGGCAGGCGATATCCTTTGGCCGTCCAATTGACCACTGGGGTCGCAGTTCCGGTCCTCTGAGGGCTGCCACCCACCGTGTAGCACGGAGTCAACCCCTCCTTCTCGCTGCGCGCATTACACCATTTGATAATGTCAAACCACGAGACTGTGTGCACCGGATGATTGGCCGTTTTGCCACCGCCAACCGGCAAATCGGTATACCCACGGGATGCCCCCCAAGCCCTCACCTCATCCCACAGCGCCTTCGTCGTTTCCCGCTGGGCCATGTAAAACGCACTCACCGTCACCTGACGAAGAGGCGCATCACCTATGCCATCCAAGGCATCCCCCATCGTAAACACTCCCGCCGAAATCAAAGAAAACCCAGCAGGCGTCGTAGCCGCGGTCTTAAAGGTGATATCAGCGCCATAGCTCGTACCGATCGTCGAAGTAGCATAAGACCGGGCGTAGTAGGTGGTATCGGGAGCCAGACCAGTCAGGGCGCTGGAGAAGGCTCCCGTGCCGGTGCCGGTCGAGGGGGCATCCATCGCAGCACCCAGAGTGGGAGTCGATGTCAGGCCATAGACGATTCCGCGCCTCGTAACGGGGGTGCCTCCGTCGTTTGTGACGTCGCCACTGACGGTGAACGTATCAAACGTGGCTCCGGCTACTGCAGCCCCGGTCACGACGACCGGAATGGATTCAGTGGTGGTGAAAACGACCTGTGAGCCATAGGTGGTACCGGCACTGGTGGTGGCAAAGGCGCGGACGTAGTAGGTGGTTTTCCCCTGCAGTGGGCTGAGCGGGGCAGCAAACGTGCCGGTGCCTGGGGTCACGGACACGGGGGTACCGGTGAGGAGGGAGGGTTGGGCGGCCGGGCTAAACACAACCCCACGGGAAGTAACGGCGGCTCCGCCGTCGCTATTGACCGTGCCGGAGGCAAGGGCGGTCGATCCAGTCACATTCATGACCGGCCCGGTGGTGACGACAGCCGGCAGGGGCGAGCGCACATTGAGGAAACGGGCGGCGCTGCGGGTCTGGCCGGCGGCATTGAGGGCCATTAAGGAATAAGATCCAGTCTGGTCGGCTGTGACCGCCGGCAGCTCGAGTGTCCGCCGGGTGGCTCCGGGAATGGCCACGTCGTTTTTATACCATTGATAGCTGATCGCATTGACAGCTTCCGGTCCGCTCAGACTGATCGCCTCACCCGGAGCGGCTTCACCCGTGGCGGGTGTGAGGGTCACGGGCGAGCCCGGATTGAACACCGGCGAGGCTTCAGCCTCGATCCGTACCGTGAACAGATCGATTTCTTCATAACGATCGAGCAGCGGCAGCTCGAGTTGCAACCGCTGATACCCTGCAGGCACCTG
>CAJBME010000119.1 GCA_903954065.1 uncultured bacterium | reverse complement strand
GGGTGAAACGAGCCACAACCCAAATGAATAAGTTATGAAAGCACACGAGAGGCCCATCAGTGTTGCCAAAAAGGCGAAGAGATTCGTTCTCATAAGTATTCTCACCGTTATGGCAGCGCTTGGAGCGATTTACGCTAAAATAGAATTAGATCCCAAGATGAAGAAAGGATTATACATGGCGTATGAAGAGAAATTTAACCAACGACGCTTACTGTTAGCCAGCAGCAAGCTGGCTGAATCTGATAATGGAACATTGCTGTTTCTTGGAGATCTTGATAGCGTACCCAGGGGGGGAGGGCGCTATTATCTGGGTCAATATGATGAGGAAGCGGGCATCGTAAAAAGGGTGGATTTGGATCAGGATGAGGCACGACAACTAGCGGATAGGTGGCGCCGCCTGAATTTTGGGCGGGAGTGGGCCAAGCGAAAACATGTGCCCGAGATAGGTTTGACCCTGAGACAGGGCAAGAAAGTCGTATTTGAGGGAAGCGTTGATGTGCATGGCGGAAGTTTCTGGTACCGAGGCTTGCATGATGAATGGGAGAAGGAAAATTTTAATACGAAGGATGAGGAATGTTTAGAGTTTATCCGCTACATAACGCAATTTGCGGACGGCGTATAGTGTGGTGCCGCAAAGCCCGAGACCTCGCGCCGCTTGGAAATAGCTCAATAGCTCACGCTTAACGTGGGCGAAGCTTCGTGAGCGTTCAACAGCCCCGCATCGGTAATTGGCGGCAGTTATCTCATTTATGAAGAAATTATTGAGTTGCCGGATTCGGAATGGAAGGACTCGCTGCTGCTAATGTCATTGGAGGTTCCTGGCAGCGATCAAACGGAAGGATCATTTCCCCCGCTAAGTGTAGCGTTACAGGAGCCCTTGCTTGGACTTGTGCGGCGATATCTTCCGAACTCTCCACCACTTCAGGCGCGTGACATCTTTTACCGGCTCAGCCGGGAGAAACTTGTGCGAGAACTCAGGCAAGCGATGGGGTTACCTGCTAAACCCCGCCAACAAACAACCGTTCAACAACTTGCGGCTGCCAAACTGAACACATACGAGTTGGCGTTAGAATACGAAGCCGACATGGCTGCCAATTCTACGAAGAGGATACATCCACCACCCTCCTTTATCACTCCCGTGGACCACTCGAGCGGCGCATCGACCCCTAGTCCGGCATCAGCATTGGTGCCGGCGCCTTCCATCCATTGGTTGACAATCGTGGGGATTATCTCGTTTGCGATCGCGCTGCTCCAGCTATTCACCAAGCGTCGGAAATGAAGCGGTCGTAGTTGAGTCCCTTACCGGGATGAGTGCTGACTACTCGCACTCAATCGAAGACACCCACCGAATCTCGGTCATTCAGCCGGAAAAAGTGGGGGTCTACAATTGGCACGTCCCTGAACAAATAGAACCACCGCCGCGCCTTCGCCCCCATGGCCACAGCATTCAAAATACCCTTCATGCAAAGATCCGCTGGGGCGCCCTAGCGATGAAAATCGTAGACCTCTTTGAACTTCAAGTGTATTACGGTCTTGCCCGCACCTCGGCTTGGCGCCATCGAGCGCACCCATACGGCTCCCCCCTCAAAACATGCGCCAGGACCCTTTATTCCCGCTCCGGCTTGCTCATAGCGCCCGGCTGCTCGCCCTCGTCTTCGGCTTAGCCCTCGCCGCCTTTCCGATTCAGGCGCAGGAGCTTATCCCATGGCGCTCCGCTTGGAAATACGTCGACGATGGAGTCAACCGCTACACCCAGACCCCGCCTTTTTATCACCCTGACTACAATGAGGCCCTTTGGAAGACGGGGAGCGGGCGCTTCGGTTACGGCGGAGACGGCGAGTCCACCGCCATCCTCTTTGGCCCCAACGCCGCCAATAAATTCCCAACCACCTATTTCCGCCGGGAATTCACCTGGGACGGCCAAAAAAATGCCGAATCCGACACCCTGCTGCTAGAATTCTCCCGCGACGACGGCGCCATGATCTACCTCAATGGCACCCTGATCGAACGCTCCAACATGCCCGCCGGCACCGTCGGCCACTCCACCCGTGCCTCCGCGGCCGTCAGCGAGCAGGCCGAATGGCAGCTCCTGCAAAAACCACTCGATCCCTCCCTCCTCCTCCCGGGGAAAAATGTCCTCGCCGTTGGCGTGCACCAGAACACTCCCGACAGCAGCGACCTCGGCTTCGACCTACGCCTCGCCTTCGCTCGCCAAACCCAGCTCTTTAGCCAGAGCGTGCTCCTGCCCACTCCACACGACATTACTTCCCTGCTCAACGCGTTCGACGTCAACGGTGACGGCGCCCCGGATCTCTTCACCACCAGGGACAAACGACCCGGAACCCAGTTCGATCTCAGACTGAGCCTCGGCCGCACCACCTTCGCCGAGCCAGTCCCCCTCGACCCGGATTATTACGACCTCAAGATCCTGCTCCCGCTGAAGCTGAATGGCGACCTCCGGCCCGATCTACTCAGCAGCAACCTCGAAAACGGAGAGGAAATCCGCGTGTACCAAAATGACGGGGCTGGCCGCTTCACCCGCACCGCCGTCATCAACTCGGGCACCACCCTCGATCTCAATCGCGCCGACCTCAACGGTGATAACCACGACGACATTGTCGAGGTCGGATTCGTCGCCAATGCCCCCATCCTGCGGTGGCGCCGCAACCAGCAGAATGGATCCTTCGCGGAGGCCGTCGTCCTGCTCACCCTGCCCACCGGCCCGTCCGGCACCAATTTCAGCAAGATTGCCATCAGTGATGCCAATGGCGACGGCCGGCCCGACATCCTCATGTCCGCGCCCGTGACCTCTGACATCCGGCTTCTTCTCAATCAAGGCGGGGAAAATCCAACTTTCACCGCCAGCGTGGCCGCCACCGGGCTGCCCTACGTCCGCGGTCTGGCCGCTGCCGACATCGACGGCGATGGTGATGACGACCTCGTGGCGGTCAATCGCACCGCCGCCGCCACCTCTTCCACCGGCCTGCTCCAGACCCTCATCAACAACGGCACCGGCGCCTACTCGCGGCAACCCGTTCCCCTACCCCTCGACGGACCAGGCAGCGGAGCGACCACCCCCAGACTTCACGATTTGACCGGCGATGGTAGACCCGACTTCGTCTTCGCCACCACCGACCCCGGCCGGATCATGCTCTACCAAAACGACGGCCGCGGAAATTGGGTCCACCGCCGAGCCTACGAATCGCCACTCCATACATTTGACAGCACCTCGTTCACCATCGCCGATCTCGACGCCGACAGCCAGCCCGACATCGTCCAAGCCAGCCGCTCGCGCTCCGAACCGCTCTCATGGTACCGCAACGCGACCGGTTCCCCCCCTCGCATCACCAGCTTCACTGCTACCCCAAACACCATCAACGCCGCCACCCAAGTCATGCTCAACTGGCAGGTCGAGGGCGGCACCAAACTCAGCCTCTCGCCAGCCGCCAGCCTGCCCACCGGCGCCACCTCGGTCCGCCTCCCCGTCGACCGCGAAACCACCTTCACTCTGACCGCCGAGAACAACTGGGGCACCACCACCGCCAGCATCACCGTCCAACTCGCCAACCTGCGTTGGTCACCCCTGATTGCCGGCCCGGAAATAACCAGCCGTTATTCGTTCGGCGCCCAGCTCGACATGAATGGCGACGGCCTGCTCGATGTCGCCTACTCCGGCTACACTCCGGGCGAAGGAAAACTCGGCATCTATTGGGCTCCGGTCACGGCCGCAGGCAGCTTCGGCCCGCCCCAGCTCGCCTTGCCCGGCACCCCGCTCCATTCCCCGCTCGCTACTGACCTCAATGGGGATGGATCCCCCGACTTGCTCGCCTCCACGGAAACGGGCGGACTGCGGTGGGTGCCCGTGCCAGCCGCAGGCCCACTGGGAGAACCGCGCACCATCCTCCCCCCAAACCCGTCCCGCCCCATCTCGCTCTTGACCGCCGCCGATTTTGACGGCGACGGCGACATCGATATCGCCGTACCGGAAGGGTCGGAATGGCTGCGACTCCACCTCAACGACGGCACTGGCTCGTTTGTTCCGGGCCTGCTCACCGCTCTGCCTCCAGGGTTTCGCACCGACGAACTGCGTTCAGCCGACCTCGACCGCGACGGCCGGGCTGATCTCATCTTTCTCCAGGATGCCGGAAGCACCTACCTCGGCTGGAACAATGGACCGCAGGGGTTTGCCCTCGTGGCCACCGTGCCCCAACCTGTTACCTCCCCTGATTACACCCCACAAGTCCGCTTCGTCCATGGCGCCGACCTCAACGGAGACGGCCACCAAGACCTGCTCACCATCCAGAGCATTTTTGGAGGCGATATCGACGGCCCCGACATTTATCTGGAAATGGGCCAAGGCGATCGGCAGCTCGGCACCCGCGGAGGCACCCTGCTCTTCTCCTCCAGCCCGCTGGGAAACTTCGCCGGCGTGACCACCGCCGATCTCGATCGCGATGGCGATTTGGATCTGATCATTTCCCATTTGGGCAGGGACGTGCCCCTGCGCTACGCCCTCAACAACGGCCTCGGCCGGTTCAGTTCCCTCGTCAATGTCACCAGCCAGACCATCGGCAGCAATGGGGCGTATCAGGCTCTGGTCGGCGACATCGAGGGCGACGGCGATCCGGACATCGTCACGTTTTTCGACTATTCGGTCGCCGCCCTTTTCAACAACGGCCCGCCTCCACCCGTCATTCAAATCCAAAATTCCGCCAACCTTTCCGAAGACGGAGCCGAAGCCAGCCTCCGCATCAACGTCAGCGGCCTGACCCGCCCGCAGCGGCTGGAATTCGCCTGGCTGCCCGCCTCCACCGCCACCGAGAGCGAAATCATCCCAGGCCCGCCGGACCTCGTCACCCCGGTCCCCGGCCAGCCCGGCCGCTGGTCACTCCTGCTCGAACCAGGCACCTCACCTGTCATCCTCACTTTCCGCACCCCCGATGATGCCGACGAAGAAGAGGCCGAAACCATCGTGTTGGAATTTTCGTCCTCCGACCCCGCCGTCCTGGAAGAAGTCCCCGGCACCTACGGTGCGATCGTCACCCTCACCATCCGCACCAGCGATTTCACCTTCACCGGTGTTGCCGAAATCAGCCAGCTGCCCGGCGGCCTGACTCTGCTCCAGTTCAGCCGACTCCTGCCCCGCCCGCACGCGGTGGAAAGTTCATCCACCCTGAAATCATGGTCGGTGCTGGAAATCCTCAACCCCCTCCCCGATGGCACCCTCGACTACCTGCTCCTGCCAGGCCCCCAGCCACACAGCTTCTTCCGCGCCCGGGACACCACCATTCCGGTTGGGCCTTAACCCCCGCCTCCTCCCGAGCGACTGACCTCCCTGACCCGATACATCCGCGCCCCGACCGCGCCCGGCGGCAACTCAGTCAGCGGCGGCCCACGGTCGATCCACTGCGTCCGATTGCCCGCCGCCTGAATAAACACCGGGCTCTGCTTCCAGCCGACAGAATCCGAAGAGTAGTGAAACGAATAAAAACTCCCAGGCGTCGACGCAAATTCCAGCAACATCCCTCCGTCCGCCAAGGGGAAAATCCGCTCGACCTCGACCTCACCCAAAACTCCCTCAACCGAATTGTCCGGCGGCACGAGGACGACCTCGACCTCGAGTTCAGGCGCCACCCCCACCGGTTGACGCGTGGCCGACGCATACTCCAGAATTAGCGATTTTTCCGACATCGGCAGCATCGGTTCCCGTATCAAAAGGGCCACCGTCCCATCCGCCCAGACTTCAGTGGCATTGGCCAGCGTCGTGCCCACCGGCAACCCGCGCACGAGCAGCCGATACGCCGGCACCGTGGCCGTCGTCTGGTTGAGGATCCGGATCGTTTGCTCCCGCAACCCGGTTTGCCGGTTTAAAACCGTCAATAGATTGACCACCTCCACCTTCGGGGCCGGAATAAAAACCTCGCCAGCCACCGGAAAAAAGAACCTCGATTCGTCCGCATCATCATTGTCGATTACCACCGTGCCCGCAGCCATCCCCACCGCCAATGTGGTCAAACGCACTTCAAAAGCCCAGACCCCTCCGACCT
The DNA here is from genome assembly GCA_903954065.1 of uncultured bacterium. Classification (GTDB taxonomy): domain Bacteria; phylum Verrucomicrobiota; class Verrucomicrobiia; order Verrucomicrobiales; family V1-33; genus CAJBME01. Next base: position 5,068 of record CAJBME010000119.1, on the reverse strand, counting down.
CGATCAGCAGCGAAGAGGGCTCAGTCACGAGCTCATAACCGACCGGAACCGTGAGCCCACGAATCTGGAGGGGTGCGGTGCCTGCATTGCGCAGCGTGAAGCGGCGCGCCCCGGGTGAGGCTTGTACATTTCGGCCGAAACTGACCGCTTCTTGCTGGCCTGACACCACCTCAAGTCCCACTGGCTCAACACCCTCGTACACTTCTATCTCCGGAGCCGTGACCTCGCCAGCCACTGGAAATTGAAACACGCCGGCTTCCTCCGCCGTACTCTCGATGACCAGAGCCCCAGCAAAAGTGCCGCGGGTCCCGGCGGTCAGTTGCACCGGTAAGGTCAGGGTTGAGCCCGGCCCCAAGGTTCTGGGCAAGGCCGGAAGATTGAAAATCCGGTAACCCGCCGGCGCGGTCATCCCTGTCAGCATCAGGTCCGCTGTGCCGTCGTTGAGCAGCGTGAAAGCCCTCACCACCGGCACCCCCTGCCGCGTTTCCCCAAAATCAACGACCTCGGACTGGCCATTGCTCAGCCTAGGGCTGGCCGTGGTCGCCCCGTCAAAAACCGCCAGCTTCCGCGTCGGCAAAACAAAGGCCTCCACCGCCTGCACCCACCCACCCGAACTGTTGTACATGCCCCCGTAAACCCGGGCCCTGGCCCGCACCTGACCCGTTGCCGGCAAGGCCAGCCCGCTCAACGCCCATCCTCCATCCACGCGCACTCCCGCCCCCAAGACCGTCCATGTTCGCGCTCCGTCCATTGACAGCGCAAAATCCACGCCTTGGACCTCGGGCGCACTTCCGCCCCGTCTCCATTCCACCCGGTCGGCCGCCACCACCGCCACCCCCCCCGTGGCCGGGTCATTTTCAAGCCGTGCCAGTGAATCCCTCTGCTCGCCATTGACCAGCCCAAAGGACCCCGCAATCAAAACCCGTCCGTCACCCTGCAGGGCAGCGCAGATCCGCTGGGTGCCAGAGATCAGACCCGGTGTGGAAATCAAAGGGTTAAACGTCGCATCCACCACCCCGTTCCGGTCAACCCGGGCCACCTGCGTCCGCCCCGCTCCAGCCACCGCCGTAAATCCATTACCGGAAAAAATAATCCTGCCGTCACACTGCGGAAGAATGGAAAACACCCCCTCGCCACCCCCCGTCAGATCAGGATTAAATCCCAGATCCAGCGACCCGTCCGCCTGCAAGCGCGCCACCCGCCGCCGCACCACGCCGTCGACCGTGCCGAACGCCCCGCCAATCAAAATCTTCCCATCCGCTTGCACCGCCGCACAAAAAACCGCCCCGTCCACGTCCGGAGCAAACCGAGCCTCCACCCTGCCCCCCGGCGTCAGTCGCGCCAACCGGTTCCGCGGAGCGCCGCCCAACGTCGTAAACATGCCCCCCATGACGATCGCCCCGTCCTCCTGCACCGCCATGGTCAGGATCGAATTGTTCGCCGGCACGTTAAAAGTGGTATCCAAGGAGCCATTCGCATTGAGACGGGCCAATTGCCGGCGCGAGACCCCGCCCACCGTCGAAAACGGCCCGCCCACGAGGATCCTCCCGTCCTCCCGGACAACCGCCGCCAGCACCGCCGCATCAAAATCAGGATTGAACGACGCGACCAGAGCACCCGCCGCCGTCACCTGCGCCATCCGGCCACGCCCCACCCCGTTCACTGACGAAAAATCCCCCATCACCAGCACATTCCCATTGTCCAATACCGTCTGGCCCCGAACCTCAGGTTCACGCACATTCGGATTGAATACTTGGTCCAAATCCCCAGCCCCGCTCAACCGCGCACTGCCATTCCTCCCCACCCCCTGCATCGAAAAAAAATCCCCCCCAAGCAAAATTTTTCCCTCCGTATCCACCACCACTGCCTCAATCGCCCCATCAACCCGAATACTCAGCCCACCATCCACATCGCCCGGAGCCGCCCACAGTTCTCGCCCTCCCACCACCATGACCAATATCACCAGCGCAAGCAAAAACCCAAATCTCGCTGACCTCGACCGTCGATCTCGGCATGAATTCATCAAGGTGTCAGACTAGCGGACGGCCGGACCTAACTCAAGGAATGAATCGAAAACGATAGACTCACAGAAAAGTTTTGCGCCCAACCACCGAATCACGTCATAGCACCACCGAATCTCGGTCATTCAGCCGGGAAAAGTGGGTGTCTGCCAATGGCGTCCCACATCTTGCATACAGGAATATAGAGATCCACAATACCGTACTGAATTCCGATATATCGGACAGCTCCCCACCCTGCCATGAAAGCTCTCGTCAAAGCCCATGCGGAACGCGGCCTCTGGCTGCAAGATGTCCCGGAACCTGAACCCGGCATCAATGATGTCCTCATCAAGGTCCACAAAACAGGCATCTGCGGCACCGATCTCCACATCTACAAATGGGACGAGTGGGCCCGCCAAACAATCCCCATTCCAATGGTGGTGGGGCACGAATTTGTCGGTGAAGTGATACGGGTCGGCTCCAACGTGAGCGATTTCCACCCGGGTGAAATTGTCAGCGCGGAAGGCCACGTGGTCTGCGGCCGTTGCCGGAATTGCCTCGCCGGGCGTCGACATCTCTGCAAGGACACCGTAGGCATCGGAGTCAACCGGCCCGGCGCCTTTGCCGAATTCATCAGTGTGCCCATGACCAATGTCTGGCACCACCGCGACGGAGTGGACGAGGAAGTGGCGGCGATCTTCGATCCCTTCGGCAACGCAGTCCACACCGCGCTCGCCTTCGAGGTACTGGGCGAGGATGTACTCATCACCGGCGCTGGCCCCATCGGCATTATGGCCATCCCGGTGGCCAAACATGCCGGTGCCCGCCACGTCGTCATTACCGACGTCAATGACTACCGGCTTGATCTCGCCCGGCAGATGGGGGCGACCTTGGCCCTGAATGTCACCAACGGCTCATTAGACGAAGTCCAACGCGACCTCGGCATGAAAGAAGGTTTTGATGTCGGGCTGGAAATGAGCGGGAATCCTTCCGCTTTGCGCAGCATGGTCGACCACATGTGTCACGGCGGCAAAATCGCCATGCTCGGCATTCCCAGCAGTCCGATCGATATTGATTGGAACAAGGTGATTTTCAACATGCTGACCATTAAAGGCATCTACGGCCGTGAGATGTATGAAACGTGGTATCAGATGAGCGTCATGCTAGAAAGCGGGCTAAATCTAAAACCCGTCATCACCCATCGGTTCCCCTACACCGAGTTCGAGCAGGGCTTTACCGCCATGGAGTCCGGCTCCTGCGGGAAAGTGGTGCTGGACTGGAACCTCTAATCCCTGCCATTTTCACTCCTATGAAATCATGAACCCCCATTTCGCTCCACATCTCTCAGTCCAGCTCGACGCCATCCGCGCCGCCGGAACCTGGAAAAGCGAACGCCATCTCAGCACGCCCCAAGGTGTTCGTGTTCAAGCCAATGGGGGACCACCCGTGCTGAATCTGTGCGCCAACAATTATCTCGGCCTCGCTCAGCATCCGGAGGTGAAAGCCGCCGCCCACGCCGCCTTGGACCGTTGGGGTTACGGACTGGCCAGCGTGCGCTTCATCTGCGGCACGCAGGATGTCCACCAGCAGTTGGAAGCCAGTCTCACCAGTTTCCTTAAAACAGAAGATACGATCCTCTATTCCTCCTGCTTCGATGCCAACGGCGGTTTATTCGAGACCCTCCTCGGCCCAGAAGATGCTATCATCAGCGATGAATTAAACCACGCCTCCATCATCGACGGAGTGCGGCTCTGCAAGGCCCAGCGGTACCGTTACAAAAACTGCAGCATGGCGGACCTTGAAGCCCAGTTGATCGCAGCCGATGCCAAAGGAGCCCGTTTTAAACTCATCGCCACCGACGGCGTGTTTTCCATGGATGGCTTCATCGCCCCGCTGAAGGAAATCTGCGATCTCGCAGACCAATACCACGCCCTGGTCATGGTGGATGATTCCCATGCGGTCGGTTTTCTCGGCCCCCAAGGACGGGGTACTCACGAGTATTGCGGGGTCATCGACCGGATCGATATCCTGACCGGCACCCTCGGCAAGGCACTCGGCGGAGCCAGCGGCGGCTACACCAGCGGACGGAAGGAAATCATCGACCTCCTGCGACAGCGCTCCCGTCCCTATCTTTTTTCCAATACCCTCGCCCCCGCCATCGCCGGCGCTTCGTTGGCGGCCATTGAACTCCTGAAACGCGACACCTCCCTGCGCGATCAACTTGAGCAGAATTCCCAGTTCTTCCGGCAGGAAATGACCGCCGCGGGATTTCAGCTGGCCCCAGGATCACACCCCATTGTGCCCGTGATGCTGGGTGATGCGGCCTTGGCCACCCGGTTCGCCGAAGCCATGCTGGCCCGCGGGGTTTACGTGATTGGATTCAGCTATCCAGTGGTCCCTCAGGGCAAGGCCCGCATCCGCACCCAGCTCAGCGCCGCCCACACCCGCGAAGACCTGGAGTTGGCCGTACAGGCCTTCACCGCGGTGAAACAGGAACTCGGCCTTTAAACAAAAACCCATTCTCCTTCGTGGACGTCGTCATTCGTGGACGCCCACCGCATTTCGGTCATGCAGCCGGAAAAAAGTGGGTGTCGGCAATGGGTGTCATGAGCGCCTAGCTCATCCACGGTGGGCATGGTGCCATGGCGTACCGTTGGGTTGGTGTGGCCCCATTGGGGCAAATTGTACGATGATTGTTTCCGGTAGGGAGCCCCTCTGCCGCATTTCCGGTACCTGGCCCGGCCACCGCGTTCCCGATCTCATGCCCTGAAGGGGCATCGCATACCAGCCCAGGGTGCAAACCCTGGGAATCCTCCCGGAAAAAGAGACCCGCGTTCTGAAGGAACGCCGCAGCATAATCGCGTGTCTCGGACATCGGCCTCGGAACTCCCTATGCGGTGTTCCTTCAGAACACACTTATTCTCGGGGATGCGATTCCCAGGGCGATGCCCTCGTTCTTACACACAAGTCATTGGTCGCGGATTTGCCAAACGAAGGACAAGTCATGGAGGCGATTGAGGCCTTGCCACATTGTTTGCACCCCTGGAGGACTTGCCGACTTACCGCCG
>CAJBME010000118.1 GCA_903954065.1 uncultured bacterium | reverse complement strand
TGTTGGTAGATGCTCTGCGTCTTTCCACAACCTCCGACTCCATGTCTCAATTCACCCCCCCTTGGGCAGCTTCCTGCGGGAACGAGCCAACACACCAACTCGAGCCATTTTTCCTATGACCAAAAGCGTTGATCACCGCGCCTATTCGCGGGCCTGCCTGAGAATTCTCGCTGTGCTGCTGGGGATTTGGTTTTTTGTGAGTTTCGGGTGCGGGATTTTATTCCGGGAGTGGATGGATGTGCATCTGCCGCCGGTGGGGACGGCGCCGTTCGGGTTTTGGATGGCGCAGCAGGGGTCGATCATTTGTTTCATTTTGATCCTGATTGCGTATGCAGTGCTCATGAAGCGGCTGGATGCGAAATTCGGGTATGCCGACACGGAGGAGGGGCAATGAGCAATAGCGCGCTGAACTTTATTTTCATCGGGATCTCATTCGCGGTTTACATCGTAATCGCGGTGCGGTCTCGGGCTGGGTCGACGAAGGAATATTACACGGCCGGTGGCGGGGTCTCGTCGTTTGCAAACGGTATGGCAACGGCGGCGGACTGGATGTCTGCGGCGACATTCATCTCGATGGCGGGGGCGGTGGCGATGAGCGGGTATGACGCCTCGCGGTTTCTGATGGGGTGGACCGGCGGGTTCGTGTTGCTGACGATTTTGATGGTTCCGTTTTTGCGGAAGTTCGGGAAGGCGACGGTGCCCGACTTCATCGGCGACCGCTACTACTCGAAGTGGGCGCGCGGGGTGGCGGTGATTTGCGCGATCTTCATTTGCATGACCTACATTATGGGCCAGATGCGCGGAGTGGGGGTGGTGTTTTCGCAGTTGTTCGGGATCGGGATTCCTGCGGGGGTGGTGGTGGGTGCGGCGATTGTGTTTTTCTACGCGGGCATCGGGGGAATGAAGGGGATTACCTACACGCAGGTGGCACAGTATTGTGTGATGGCATTCGCCTACACGATTCCGGCGGTGTTTATCGCGATCATGATCACGAACCAGCCGGTGCCGCAGTTGGGGTTGATCGGAAATTACTCGCTGAACGGAGAGTCGGTGCCGTTTTTTGAAAAGCTGAACCGGATCAATGTGGAATTGGGGTTCCAGGAATACACGACGGGAAAATTGTCGATGGTGAACATGTTTTGCATCACGGCGGCGCTGATGTGTGGCACGGCGGGATTGCCGCATGTGATCGTGCGGTTTTTCACGGTGAAGAGCGTGCAGGCGGTGCGCAGCTCGACCTGCTGGACGCTGGTCTTCATCGCGGTGATTTACCTCACGGCACCGGCGATCGGGGCGTTTGCGCGACTGAATTTGATAGAGGAACTGCATGCCACGCCCTATGTCGAGGCCCCGGCGTGGTTCCGCGAGTTCGAGGCGACTGGGCAGATGGCGTGGGTGGATAAAAACGGCGACGGGACGATCCAGTATTTCGGACCCGCAAAATCGGCGGCGGGAACGAGCAGTGTGTTTCAAGGGGAGGAGCCGATTTTTCCGGCCTACGATGCTCCGGAAAATCAGCGGCTGGGGACGCACGGCGAGCGGTTGCTGGCGAACAAGCCGGATCTCTCCAATCCCAACGAACTATGGTTCGGCAACGACATCATGGTTATGGCGAATCCCTCCATGGCCGGGCTGCCGATATGGGTGGTTTCGTTGCTCATGGCCGGCTGCATTGCGGCCGCGCTCTCGACCGCGGCGGGATTGCTGCTAGTGCTCTCGACCTCGATCTCCCACGACCTGATGAAAAAGATCGTGAAGCCGGAG
>CAJBME010000117.1 GCA_903954065.1 uncultured bacterium | reverse complement strand
TCCAGAGCGAAGATGAACTTCGCCAAGCCGTGGCCTTCCCGGCTGCCCGTGGACCTGTTTGCGGTTTGTGAAAGTAGCCAGAGCGTCTCGCTCTGGAGTTGAAAATGATCCAGACGGGGGGTAGCCAGAGCGTCTCGCTCTGGTTGTGAAAATAATCCAGACCGGGACGGTCTGGCTACCGTCTGGACTCCCGCTGCCTTCGACGGGCTGGCCCACATCCGCCGCCACCGGGGACAGAACACGGAGTTCGTCATCGATGAAAAGCGTCGCAATGTCACCGGTTGGATGAACTACTTCGGCATCAGTCACACCTATGCTGCGGTGCTGGAAGTCGACGAATGGTCCCTCGACGACCACGTGGCTTTTTTTAGGGCGCAAACGGGGCAATTTCGGGCCGCAAATGCTCACCTGAGGAGCTTAACGCCAACAAAAACGTAACGCCGTAAAATCACGTAATCGTTTGAATTTTAATGTGATAAAAGAGGGTGCCGTCGGCGGGACTCGAACCCGCACGCCCTTGCGGACAACAGATTTTAAGTCTGGTGCGTCTGCCATTCCGCCACGACGGCTTTTGTTGAGTGTGAGGCTGTTATAGAATACCGAATGCCCGCCACTAGCCAATGTGCTAGTGTGACGGCCAAGCCGTGCCACGAAAGAGCCAAAGCGCCACTAGCGCCCCAGGTCCCTCTTTCGCGTGCGATAAATCCAAAACAACTCACTAGTTTAGATTCGTGCCCCTCGGGGATTCGCGCAACCGCAAAGTCCCGGGGCTCAATCAAAGGGGGCGCCGGATTTACGGGCCGCTCTGGAGCGAAGATGAAGGGCGAAAAGTGCCGCGAGGTTTTGATCTGCTGAAACCGGAGGCCGGTCTTGTTGCCCTGGCGATGGGGTGGGGCGGCGCTGAGAGTGGGTTCGTGGGGCCCCTCGAAGGGGGGCTGGAACTCCGTCTCCGCTTATGAAGCTCTCGTGGAAAGAATTTTGCTCATTGCTTTAATTTGCTCTGGGCCAATGCCGCAACAGCCTCCAATTACATCAGCACCCAAGTCCATCCATTCTTTTGCCATTAACTCACATGAAGATACATCAGCAAGACCCGACCATGTTTTGCTTTCAGCGTGGTACACAGCGCCTGAATTAGGGTATACAACGATTTTTTTGCTTCCCGCTTGTGTTCTGATTGATGGAATCAATTCAGAGATAAATTCAGGAGAAGTGCAGTTTACGCCAATGGCAAAGACAGTCGGGTGATGAGCAAAAACGGCAGCACATTCTGCAATAGGTGTTCCATCGCTTATATGTTTTCCATCCTTGCAGGAAAATGATACCCAAGCGGGTGTGCTGACTTCTTCTAATATTTCAGATAAAACTTTGCATTCTAAAAAGCTAGGAATTGTTTCGCAGGCAAGAATATTCGCCTGAGAATGTGCGAGTAAATGAATTCTCGGCTCATGAAAGTCTTTTAACTCCTGATGAAAGAGGTGATAATCGCCAGTGTATTCGGATCCATTGGCTAGATAGGCTCCGTACGGTCCAATACTGGCAGCAATCAAAGGTTTTGATGCATGGGCGTTTGATGACATGTAACGGTCTCTTGCTTCCACTGCTAACTGAACGGATTTGAGAATTAATTCACTGGCCGAACGTTGGTCATAACCAAGCGCCATAAATCCGGGTAGAGTTGCTTGGTAGCTCGAAGTAATGATACATTGAGCGCCGGATTCGAGATACGAGAGATGAGCGAGAATAATCGCCTCAGGATGAGACTCGAGCATCTTGGCGCTCCATAATTTTTGATTCAGATTGCACCCTTGCCTTTCCAATTCATTAGAAAGACCCCCGTCTAAAAGGAGAGGATAGTTAATAATCATGAATTAAAAAAAGCAGGGTTTGGTTATTCTGGCGCGCAGCGTGCTGGAATGATCAGCACGCGGCTGTTGCCGATGTGTTCCTCCAGTCGGGCGCGGATGCGGTCCATGGTTTCCTGGACGACGCCGAAGGGCAGGTCTTGCCGAAACTCCAGGAAAATCTCGAGGTATACCACGTTGCCCGAGCGTCGGGAACGGATGCCATGGATCTGCTCGTAGTCGTGAAAGAACACAGCCAATTCACGCACTACCACCAGTTGGGAGGTTTCCTCCAGCGTCTTGTCGCTGAGGTCGCCCACCACGTGGGAGAGGCTGCCGTAGACCTTGATCAGCAGGGCAATGCCGAAGCCGGAAGCGACGAGGGGGTCGAGGTAAAGCGCCCACGCCTGGCCCGGGAAAAGCTTGCCGGCCACTAGCGTGGCGATAATGCCGAAATCGCCCACCATGGCAATGCGGTAGGTGAGCATTTTTGACTTCAGCATGGGGGAGGGGCGCTGAGCCTGCTCTTTGGCCAGGGCACGGTACATGATGAACTCCGAGATGAAACCGGCCACCGTAATAGCCACCGCAAAGCCGATGCTAGCGAGCGCATGCGGCTCCTGAAAACGCTCGTATGCCTCTATCAGGATGGCGCAACCGGTGAAGAACAACACGACTTCTAGCGCGATGGTCAGAAGACTTTCGATGCGCCCCAGACCGAAGTCGAACTCGTGCCGCCGGTTTTGCATGCGCCGCAGCATGAGCCACACGCCCAGCGTGGCCAGCGTTTCCACGGCTTCCTTGGCGGAGTCCGCATAGAGTGTCAGCGAGCTGGCAACGATGGCCGCGCTGAGGTTGCCGCTGACGACTAGGATTTCCTGGAAGGCGCACCACCCGAGCAGGCGGCTGGTGGCGCCATCGGCGGGGTTGTTTTTGATGGGAATTGGCTTTCGGGGGCCGGCGCTGGGAGTGGGGTCTTGGGTCATGTGCGAAGGGGGTAGTATGCGGGGAGCGTGGGAGGCATGCTTTCTGGAAATTTGGAATGGGTTGACGAAAGCGGGGGCGGGGCAAGGGGTGGTACGAGCTAGGGCGTGTTTTAAAAGTGATTTCTGAGGGATAAAGGGCAGATGCCGAGGTGGCCCTCCTGCACCGACTTCATGGCCGCGGCGATACCTTTGCGGCTGCGTCGGCACTGGGGGCCGATCTGGACGCTCTTCCCTTATTTCCTCGCGACCGCCACGATGCGGCGGCCTTCACTGACATGGTGCGAGACCGGCTTCTCCACAGGGATATCCCGCCCGGTCTGCACGGCCCACAGCTCAGATGAGAATGTCCTGCACCACGTGACCATGGACATCGGTCAGCCGGAAGTCACGCCCCTGGAAACGGTAGGTCAGGCGCTCATGGTCGAGACCGAGGCAGTGGAGGATGGTGGCGTTGAAGTCGTGGATGTGGACCGGCTTTTCGATGATGTTGTAGCAGAAGTCGTCGGTCGCGCCATGGGTGATGCCCGGCTTGATACCGCCGCCTGCCATCCATAACGAAAAACACCGGCCATGATGGTCTCGCCCGTGGTTGTCCTGCGATAACTGCCCTTGCGAATAGACTGTGCGGCCGAATTCACCGCCCCAGATGACCAGCGTGTCCTCGAGCAGTCCGCGCTGCTTCAAATCCTTAATCAGCGCCGCGCTCGGCTGGTCGACGTCCCGGCACTGCCCGCGAATTTGCCCCGGAAGGTCGCCATGCTGGTCCCAGCCGCGGTGCATGAGCTGCACGAAACGCACTCCCTTTTCGATCATCCGCCGCGCCAGCAGGCAGTTGCGCGCGTAGCCACCGTCGGTCGGGTTGTCGACAATTCCGTACATGTCGCGCACCTGCTGCGGCTCGGTCGAAATGTCGGTCAATTCGGGTACCGCCATCTGCATCTGGTATGCCATCTCGTACTGGGCGATGCGCGTGTTGATTTCGGGGTCGCCGAAAGACTCCGCGGCCAATTCGTTGAGCGATTGTAGGCCGTCGATCATCGAGCGGCGGCCTCCCTGATCGATGCCGGGCGGATTGCTCAGGTAAAGGACTGGATCCTTGCTGGAGCGGAAGCGCACGCCCTGATGCTGGCTGGGCAAAAACCCCGGACCCCACAGCCGCGAGAACAACGGCTGATCCGTTTTATTACCGCTGCCCTGCGAGACCATCACGATGAACGAGGGCATCTGCTTCGAGAGGCTGCCGATGCCGTAACTCAGCCATGCGCCCAGACTTGGCCTCCCCGGCTGCTGGTGGCCAGTCTGAAAGTACGTGAAGGCTGGATCATGGTTGATGGCCTCGGTGTGCATCGATTTGATGACACAGATGTCGTCTGCCACAGTTCCCATGTTCGGCAGTAGCTCACTGAGCCAGAGTCCGCTCTTGCCATGCTGCTGCCATTCGAACATCGGTGCCACGCAGGGAAAGGACGTTTGGCCCGACGTCATGCCGGTGATGCGCTGCCCCATCCGGATCGACCCCGGCAGTTCCTTCCCGTGGTGCTGGCGCAGGCCGGGTTTGTAGTCGAAGAGATCGATGTGGGACGGTCCTCCGGACATCGTGAGAAAAATGACGCGTTTCGCCTTGGGGGCGAAATGGAGCGTTCGCAGGGCGCCCAGTGACTCGAGTTCTGGCGCGGCGTGAGCGGGTGGAGCGGCGGCGAAGAGGTTTTCGTTCAGGAGCGAGCCAAGCCCGAGCGCGCCCAGACCGGCGGCTCCGCGGCGGAAGAACGCGCGGCGGCTGAGTAGGCGGGCGAATTCGTGATCAAGATTCATGAGATGATGGATGCTTCGGGGTCGGCGTGAGCGGGGGCGGGATCGCGGAGTGCTCACCCCTTGGTGACGGTTTCGTCGAGGTTCAGCAGGGTGCTGATGATCATGGTCCAGGCGGCGAGTTGGGGGAGGTCGAGCGCGACGTCATACGGCGCCTCCCCGACCTTCATGAGTTCCCGCGCGGCCTCGGGGTTTAAATGGTAGCGGGCCGACTGGTCGGCGAGCAGGGTGCGCAGCACGGACATCTCGCGCTCAGCGGGGGCGCGGCCGGTGGCCGTGCGGAAGGCGCGTGCCAAGCGTTCGTCGTCGCTAGCGCCCTCGCGCATCAGGCGTTCGGCGAATTTTCGCGACGCCTCGATGTAGGTCGGATCGTTCATCAGGACGAGTGCCTGAAGTGGCGTATTGGTGCGCGAGCGTCGCACCGTGCACACCTCGCGGTCCGGCGCGTCCAGCGTCGACATCTGTGGCGGCGGCGAGGTGCGTTTCCAAAACGTATACATCGAGCGGCGGTACAGGTCCGCGCCTTGGCTCTGCACGAAGGACTGGGCCGAAAAGCTCGCGCTGTCGCTGCGCTGCGAGAGCTCGCTCCACAGGTCGCCGGGTTGGTAGGGGTTGGTGCTTCGGCCGCCGATCTCGGTACCGAGCAGTCCGGCGATTTCGAGCGCTTGGTCGCGGATGAATTCCGCCTTGAGCCGGAACCGTGGACCGCGTGCCAACAGCCTGTTTTCCGGATCGCGCTCGAACATTTCTGGCGTCATCCGTGACGACTGGCGGTAGGCCGCGCTCATGACGATCTGCTTCTGCAGTGCTTTTACGTTCCACCCGGTCCGGATAAATTCGGTGGCCAGCCAGTCGAGCAGCTCGGGATGACTCGGCCATTCACCCTGCGATCCAAAGTCCTCGGCCGTCTTCACCAAACCGGTGCCAAAATATTGCTGCCAGAACCGGTTGACCGTGACCCGGGCGGTCAGTGGATGATCGGGCGAAACGAGCCATGTGGCCAGCGCCAGCCGGTTGGGCTTCGCGGTGGCGCTCAGCGGCGGCAGACTCACCGGTACCCCGGCTTCCACACGTTCGCCGCGCTGGTCGTACTCGCCGCGAAGGTGCAGGAACGTCTCGCGCGGGCTGTCCATCTCAGCCATGACCATGGTCGTACGCATCGACTTCATGAGCGCCTTCCGTTCGCTGCGGGCTTCGCTCAGCGCCTTGCTGGCCGTCCGATACGATTCCGGAGCTTGATGTTCGCGGAAAAATGCGGCCAACTGCCGGCGTTGATCGTCGTTGAGCGACTCGATCGGCTGAGCCAGTAGGTCGACGACGGGTTTTTCCTTCTCCGACGGGGTGGCGGGAGGTTGTTCTCGCCATTGTTTTTCCCAAGCGGCCTGCAGCGGTGGCAGTCCTGCTTCCTCCGCGTTGGCAGGCCCCTCGGTTTGTTTGATCCGCTCGTCCAGTTCCGCCAGTCGGCGTTTTTCGTCTGGCGTCGGCACTGGCAGCAACGGCTTGGCGTTGCCGGCTCCGCCGTCGAGTCCCGCTTCCGGCACGCCGTTAAAGAAGGCGTACATCTGGTAGTATTCCTTTTGCGTGATCGGGTCGTATTTGTGGTCGTGGCACTGCGCGCAGGCAAAAGTCAATCCAAGCCAGACCGTCGTCGTGGTATTCACACGGTCGACGATGTACGCATGCAGATACTCCTCCGCGATCGCGCCCCCTTCGTAGTTGATCATGTTATTGCGGTTGAACCCGGACGCGATCCGCAGTGCCATCGCTTCCTCCTCGCCCACGGCTCCCTGCTCCGCCAGAATGTCGCCCGCCAACTGCTCGATGCTGAACCGGTCAAACGGCTTGTTCTCGTTGAACGCCTGGATGACCCAGTCGCGCCACGGCGTCATGTCGCGCCCCGAATCAAGATGAAACCCGTGGGTGTCGGCAAAGCGTGCCGCATCCAGCCAGTCGACCGCCATCCGTTCGCCGTACCGCGGTGACGCCAGTAACCGGTCGACCATCCGCTCGTAGGCTTCGAGCGATGTGTCTGCTAAAAAAGCGTCGATTTCCGCCAGCGACGGTGGCAGGCCGGTCAAATCAAGCGTGGCCCGGCGGATCAGCGTTTCTCGGGTCGCTTCGGGCGACGGCTGGAGTTGCTCGCTCTCCAGCTGCGCGAGGAGGAACCGGTCGATTTCCGTGCGCGGCCAGTCTGTTTGTTTCACTTCGGGTATCTCCGGCCGGACCGGGGGGACAAACGACCAGTGTGCTTGGTACTCGGCGCCCTCCGCAATCCATTGCTTGAGACTCTCAATCTCCGACGGGGTCAGCTTCTTGCCGGTATTGGCCGGGGGCATATGATCGTCGTCCACGGCTGTGGTGACGCGTCGGATCAGCTCGCTGGCCTCCGCTTGTTGAGGGATAATGGCGATTTCGCCGGACTCCGCAGGCAGCAACGCCGCCTCGCGCACATCGAGACGCAAGCCAGCCTTGCGTTCCTTCTCGTCAAAGCCATGGCACGCGAAGCACTTGTCCGAAAGGATCGGACGGATCTCGCGGTTGAAGTCGACTTTGGCCACCGCGGCAGCGGGAAATAGCAAACAGGCGGCAGCCAGCAACGGCAGCCGCAGGGAAACGGAAAACATCGGGCAAGACATTGGTGTAATGATCACTATCCGGCTCCGTCGGCAAAATCAACCCTACTGACACATCGGGTGGGGGCTCAAGTGGGTCATTCCACGGTTCAAATCGTGCTTCTTTGAACAAAATCGTAAGTTCAGAACGGCTTGGATCATTCTGTGAGCGGGTTCGAGGGATTTTAGAGAGCGAACAGAGCAAACTTGTGTCGCTCCTTCCATTTTCAAGATGTCGTTCCTTCCTCTATTTGAGTGTAATCGGGTGCTTTTATGGGTGGACAAATGGGTGTAATCGGGTGATTCTTTGGGTGAAGAGGAGCTTCGATGAATACAGAGACGATCCAGATAACCCCCGGCCTGCTGGCTCTTTTCAGCGAAATCGATGAGTTCAAGGGGGCTTGGCGCGCGCTCGGAACGCTTGCGCCCGAGCGACTGAACGCGCTCCGCCGCGTCGCGACGATTGAGAGCATTGGCTCTTCCACCCGCATCGAGGGAAGCAGACTGACAGACCGGGAAGTCGAACAGTTGCTGGCTTTGCTGGAGATCAAATCGTTCGCCAGCCGAGACGAGCAGGAGGTCGCGGGCTATGCCGAGGTCATGGAAACCATTTTCCAAGTCTGGACAGACATTCCGATTACCGAGAACCATATCCGGCAGCTACATCGCGACCTGCTGCGCTACAGCGAGAAGGATGAGCGTCACAGGGGCGAGTACAAGACAATATCCAACAATGTCGGCGCATTCGATGAAACTGGGAAGATGATCGGGATCGTGTTCGAGACGGCTTCGCCCTTCGACACGCCGCGGCGCATGGCGGAGCTGGTCACGTGGCTGAATGAGTCCCGGGAACTGAAGCGGCTGCACCCGCTCCTGATCGTCGCAATCTTCACGGTGGTCTTTCTGGAAATCCATCCCTTTCAGGACGGAAATGGCCGCTTGAGCCGCATCTTGACGACCTTGCTGCTGTTGCAGGCTGGCTACGCTTATGTTCCTTACAGCTCACTTGAGAGCGTGATCGAGCAAAGCAAGGAAGAATACTATTTGGCCCTGCGGCAGACGCAGGGCACAATACTTACTGACTCTCCTCACTGGCAACCTTGGCTACTATTCTTCCTACGCGCTCTACAGCAGCAGGTGCGCCGACTTGCCTTCAAGGTTGAGCGAGAGAAGATCACCTTGGCAGCAATGTCCGAGCTGGCCGTCGCGATTCTGGATTATGCCCGTGACCATGGCCGCGTCACCATGGGGAATATGGTCCAAGTAACCGGCGCGAGTCGGAACACGCTTAAGGATCATTTCCGAAATCTCGTAGAGAAAAACATGATCCTTCAATATGGCGGAGGTCGTTCCACTTGGTATAGCCTCCCATGAAAGAAGGAAAGGAGCATATGATCGTCGTCTACGGCCTGTGGTGACGCGTCGGATCAGCTCGCAGACAGCAAACAGGCGGCAGCCAGCAACGGCAGCCGCAGGGAAACGGAAAGCATCGGGCAAGACATTGGTGTAATGATCACTATCCGGCTCCGTCGGCAAAATCAACCCTCCTCATAGGCAAGGTGACTCGGAAAGGTGGGGGCGACCGAAAACGTCTCGGGACGCAGGCGGCGTCAAGTCTCCTTGCATCGGATGGGCAGGCGCGCATAGTGATTGATGCTTTCATGTCGATAGCGCCGCTTGTGCTTGGTTGGCAACCAAGTCAGGGGGAAAGTCGTCATGGGAGACACATCGGGTGGGGGCTCACGTAGATCATTCGACCGTTCAAATCGTAGGTCGAACGAAACTCAATGATACTCAAAAACCTGATATTCAACACAATAGGGCCTGTAGCTCAGCGGTGAGAGCAGGGGACTCATAATCCCTTGGTCGTGGGTTCGAACCCCACCGGGCCCACTTTTACAACGCTGCCTCTGGTGGTCATCCGTTTCGCCTCCGAGGGGTTGAGATGTTTTTTCGTTTCGCTGGTGGGGCGAATTTTTGAGGGTGCGGATGTGGATCGTGGACTGTCGATGGCTGTCGGGAGGTGGCCCGGGAGACCTCGCCCAAGACTCACTGCAGGGCGGCGCGGGCCGCTTGCAACAGTCGCAGGCTGTCCGGGGTGTCGCCATGCAGACAGAGCGTCTGCGCGCCGAGTGACAGCGGGGTGCCGTCGATCGAGACGATGGGGGCGCCGCGCCGGAGTGCGGCCACGCGGGTGGTGATGATTTCAGGATCGGTCAGCACCGCGCCGGGTTGGTCTCGGGGAATCAAGTGGCCATCACTCCCGTAAGCCCGGTCCAGAAAGGCTTCGTCCCAAGCCTGCAGGCCGCTGGCGCGGGCGGCGGCCACGGTCTGACCGGAGGCCAGTGCATAGACCACGGCCTCGGGGCAGAGGTCGTGGAGCAGTGAGATATAGGCCGTTCTCAGGGCAGGGGTGTGTTCGGTGGCGTGATAAAGCGCGCCATGAAGTTTGACGTGGTGCAGGCGGCGGCCGGCGGCCGTGACCTGATCGAGGCACCGTTGGATTTGTGGACGCACCTCACTGATGAAGGCGTCCACGCTCAGGGTTTCGACCGTCCCGCGGCCGAAGTTTCCGGGCAGTCCGGGGTGGGCGCCAATGTGCACTCCGCTTTGTTGGGCGAGCTGGATGGCGTGATTCATGGATCGGTCGTCGCCGGCATGGCCGCCGCAGGCGATGTTGGCGGATGAAATGAGCTTCATGAGCGCGGCGGTGTGCTCAGGGGGTTCGCCTTCCGCCAAATCGCAATTTAAATCGAGCGTTGGGGGTGGTTGATTCATGAGCGGCCTGCGGGTTCGGCTGGGGTGAAGTGGACTTTTTGCCCTGGGGCGGTCTGGACCAGCCAGTTGACGTCATCTGGATCGATGACGCCGATTTTGGGATATCCGCCGACGGTCGGGCCGTCGCGCAGGATGACGACGGGTTGTCCGTCGGGCGGGAGTTGTACGCTGCCGATGCGCACCGGTTCACTGATCATGGAACGAGGCGGCACGATCAGTCCTTGGCCGGTGAGGCGATAGCCTACCCGGTTACTTTGAGCGGCTACCGTCCATTCTTGGTTGAAAAATCGATGGCGTTCTTGATCGGCGATCCATTCCCATTGTGGTCCGCGCCACATTTTGAGGTGTGGCGGGCGAGCGTAGTCGCGTTGTTCCTGGTGTGGGGCCACCCGGCCGGCCACTCCAGGCGGCAGGCAAAACCGTGGTTCGGACGGGTGGCGGCATAAAATCTGGCCTTTGGCCAGCGGTTGACCCATACCGGCCGTGGCCAGCGTGCTGGCTGAATCCAGCCATTGTGGGGCAGCCCATCCGCCTTCGATGGCCAGATACGTCCAGACGCCAGTGGCGAGGTTATCGAATGACAGGATCTCGCCTTGCGGCACCCGGACGGCGCGCCAAGCGGGGTGGTGGCTGGTTCGGGCGGCTCCGGTGATGGCCACCCAGGTGTCGGCGAGGACTTCAAATCGTGCGCCTTGCAGCAGTAATTCCACGACCGCGGCCCAGGGGGGATTGCCCAGCAGCCGGTTGGCATACGCGGCGGCATGCGCATCCATGGCTCCGCTGGTGGGCACGCCAAACCGGCGCCATCCATGACGCCCATCGTCTTGCATGGTGGCGCCCCATCCGGGGGTCAGCACTTTTAAGAAAGGACTGGAGAACGTCGAAGGCATGATTACACCGGTTCGAAACGGACTAAATCCCCGGCGCGCAGTAAAAAAACCTGCTCGTGAGCCGCCGTTGGCTGAAACAATCGTGCCTCCGTCTGTCCGATCAAATTCCATCCGCCAGGGCTAGCTACCGGGTAAATGCCGGTGTGTTCACCCCCGATGGCGACCGCGCCGACAGGCACTCGCACTCGCGGCGTGGCCAGTCGCGGCACTCGCAGCCGCGGGTCCAAGTCACCCAAATACGGAAAGCCCGGGGCGAATCCCAGCGAATAGACGCGATAAACCGGCTGGCAATGGACCTCGATTACCTCGCGTTCACTCAAGCCGGCATGTTCGGCCACCCGCCCGAGATCGGGCCCGTCATAAGTCACGGCAATGCGTAGGGGCGGGCGGGGTGGGGGCGCGGCGGAGCCGAGTGCTGCGGCCAGCTCCTGAGCCACGGCTTCTCCATCCGGCTCATGGCCTGGTTCAAATTCAAGCAGGACGGAAGTGAACGACGTCACATATTCGCGCAGGCCCGTCGGGGGACGGCGATCGAGGGCCGCACTGATGGCGCGTCCACGACAGAATGCTTCCTCGCCGACTTCGTCGGCGAAATACAGCAGGACCGCCTGCGGGCCGTACGGGATCCATCGCACTTCCCATGATGGCACAAGGCGCCGTCCTCCGCGCGGTGATTTTAGCCTCATCGATTACGCCCCCGTCGGTCCGGGCTCGGGGTGCGGCACCGCGTGTTCCATCAGCCGGTGCTGGGCCAGTTCCTCGATGACCCGGAATCCGAGTCGTTCGTACAAGGCGGCCGCTCGGGTATTGCGCTTCTCCACATGCAGGCGCACCGGAAGCCCGCGCAGGTGAGCCCAAGCGATCAACTCGACTAACAGGGCTGTGCCATGACCGCTGCCGCGGTGCGCCGGCAACAGCACCAGATCAACGATAAACACCACCCGTGGCGCGATCTGCACATAGAGCCG
Source organism: uncultured bacterium (assembly GCA_903954065.1). Taxonomy (GTDB): domain Bacteria; phylum Verrucomicrobiota; class Verrucomicrobiia; order Verrucomicrobiales; family V1-33; genus CAJBME01. Next base: position 1,813 of record CAJBME010000117.1, on the reverse strand, counting down.
ACCCGCTGGGGATGTGTGAAGATAAAGTAGAAAAAACCCCACCCCCGGAAAATCGATGGGATACGATCGCTGCCGCGAGTTAAACTCGTGCTCGAGCAGCGTGCGCTGGGAGTCGAGATGCCGGCAGGTCACGTCCGCATCAAACTCGCGGCTGCTCGCATAAATCCGGAAGAACCAGTCATCCGCTTCGATTCCTTGCGCTTCGATTCCGTGCGCAGGCAGCACGGAAAATGGACCGAGCATCGCCGGCAGGAGGTCGGGAGGCATTGAAGCAGGGAGCTGGGATCAGCGGCCCTTCACGGCCTCCGGCCGCGGTTTCTGATCGCCCGTCGCTGGGCGCAAACTCGGGTCTGGATAGTTGAGGGTGGCCTTCTTGCGCAATTTCAAGAGAAACTCGTCCATGGCCTTTTTCTTTAGATCGGCCTGTACGAGGCGATCGAGCAGGTCGTCAATTTCCGCCTGCGGTTTCAGCTGTCCTGGCTGGCGTTCCTCCACGACCATCAAGTAGTAGAACCCTCGGAATTCGAAGACTTGGCTCACGGTCTTCACTGGGATGGAAAAAGCCACCTCGGCCAGCTGGGGAGCGAGCGCACTGCGCTGAACTGTGCCCCAGTCCCCCCCGGAGGCTGCTTTACTGTCTTGGGAATAGGTGCGGGCTTGAGCCGCAAAATCAGCTCCTTGAACGAGCCGGTCGCGAATCTCGCTGGCCAGCCGCCGTTGTTGGGCCCGCTGTTCTTCGCCGGTCAGCCCCGGTTCGCCGGTGAGCTGCGGAATCGCCAGCGTGCGCATCCAGACCGCGCCTTCCTCCCGGAATTCAGCCTCGTTTTTTTTGAAATACTGCTCCTTCTGCTCAGGTGTGGCAAAATCCACGCCCCGCGTTGCCTGTCCGCGCATGGCGGCGACCACGAGAGATTTACGATGCTGCTCGCGGAATTTCTGCCACGTCATCCCGCGTTTCTTGAGCTCCTGCAAAAATTGCTCGCGGCTGCCGGCGAAACTCTCACGGATCAACCGCTGGATGTCCTCGTCCACATACTGCGTCTTGATCGTGGCGCCCATGCGGTCGAATTCGCTGATAATGAGCTCGCGGTCGACCAAGTCACTCAAGCCTTTTCGCAGCGCCTCCTGCTCGCGGTCTTTCCGCGCCATCGGATCACTCACTCCCTGCTGAATCATCATCAGCTGGTACTTGGCCGCCATCTCGACCTCATTGCGAGTGATGACCTTGCCGTTGACAATGGCGGCCACACTATTTTGGCTGGCTACCTCCGGGGCAGCCAGCTGCTGTGCGAAGGAGGGGACGGCCACCGTGCCCGCCACGGCGGTGGCGAACAAAAGAGCGAGTGAAAATGAGGCTTTCATGTGACGGAGACAAACTGCACACGTCCAAAATTAACTGACATAAATGGAATCATGCGGCAGCCTGCCAGTTTTTCCAGCAGGGAAAAATTATTGCAGGCTCAGATGAGTCTGCCACAGCGTAAGAATCGAGATGATGCAGGACCCCACTTTTGTCCAGAAGGCTTTTGCCTCTATTGCCCCGCGTTACGTGCTGGCCAACCACGTGTTGAGCGGCGGTATTGATGTGATGTGGCGGCGCCGGGTTGCGGCCATGGCGGCGGCGCTGCATCCGCAGCGGATTTTGGATCTGGCCACTGGCAGTGGCGATTTGGCGGCGGCGGTGGGCGCGGCCTGCCCAGGAGCGCAGGTCATCGGCGCTGATTTCTGTGCGCCCATGATGGCGCATGCCCGTCGCCGCGGGCTGCCGCATCTGGTGGTGGCCGACGGCATGGCCCTGCCTTTCGCGGCCGGT
>CAJBME010000116.1 GCA_903954065.1 uncultured bacterium | reverse complement strand
GAGGGCCAGTTGTGGAAACCGGGGCCGGCGTACCCGGCTACAGTCGCGGCGCCGAACGCCTATCCGAACGTCTTTTTGGCAGGCGACCGGATGCGAAGAAGCGGTTTCGGAGCCATGTCTTGAGCGATGTGACCCGAAGGCCAAATGTGGAAACCGGGGCCAGCGTACCCGGCCAGCGGGAAGTAAACTTCCCGTCAGGGCATGGGATCGGAAACGTGGTGATCGATTGGCTCCGATGGGGCCGCGCAGAACCGATGGAACGCGAGGCTCCGGTTGGGGGCACGAACCAAGAATAGGTTATACCATCGCCTCATTCGCCCTGAAGAGACATATCATACCAACTCATAGCATCGCCATGGGAACTCCATCCCAGAGAATAGGTGTGTTCTGAAGGAACACCGCATAGGGAGGGCGTGGTCGATATCCGAGACACGCGACTATGCGGCGTTAGCAGGTGAGGCGCCTGGTTCGCGCGGTGACGGGCCACACTTCGGGCGTCTCGTGACCACGGACGACATGGACGAAGCCATGCAGGGCCATGGTCGGACAGATATGCCAGGGCACGGCCCCCAGAACCGACCCAACCGGAAACTCATCCGCCCGGGATGTTTCGACCACCATGTGTTCTTCGTTGTGCATGATGATCCGGGCGTCGGGTAGCGCGGGAAAAACAACCCGGGGCTGGGGCATCTCGCTGGCCACGGCCTTGTGCCCGAGATCGAGACACAGCCGCCCGGAGCCCGGCCGGCTGATGACGCGGGTCAGGAGAGTGGCGGCCTGCAGGAAATCCAAATCTGGCAAGTGATGGGCGTACCCGGCATCCCACAGGACGCAAGTACCCGGACTGCATTCGACCCCCGGACGGCGCGCGTGCATAGGAAATGTGGGGGTACCACCGGCGACGATGGCGGGCACTGAACAGCCTTCAGCGCGGAGCGCGGAGGCCAGGGCTGCCACGGGCGCAAAGGCCTCGTCACAGGCCGCGGCGCGTTCAGCCGGATCGGCCTGATGAAGATGACCGTCATAAGCATGCAAACCCGCGGCCACGATACCCGGCCGGGTGGCCAAATACCGGTAGAGAGCGGCAGCGCCGGCGCCGGGGGCCACCCCGGTGCGATGCTGCCCCACATCCAGATCTAGCCACACGCGGATCGAAAGTCCGGCCGCCACCGCAGCCTCCGAGACAGCGTCCACGGCCGTAGCATCATCAGCCAGGCCCGAAAACTGCACCGTTGGAAACGCCCGCATCAGAGTCAGCAACCGCCCAGTGGTCGGACCCACCAGCGGGGCGGCCAACATCACATCGTCGGCCCCCGCACCCGCCGCCATCTCCGCCTCGGCAATGGTGGCGCACTTGGCTTTGCGCACACCCATCGCGGCCAGCCGCGTAATAATCTGCGGCAGCTTGTGCGTCTTCAGATGCGGGCGCAGAAGGTCAGGCGAAGCCGCCATGGCCAACATACGACGGAGGTTTTCCTCCACTTCAGGCCAATGAATAATGACGGCCGGCGAAGGAATCTCCGCTTCATGGCCAGGAATGAGCGGCGTCGACCTCATAAAATCAAGCTAGCTCAAAAATCACCTCGATTTCCACGGCAATATTTCCTGGCAGCGGCCCCATACCTACCGCGCTGCGGGCGCCGATTCCAGCTTCCTCGCCGAAGACGTCGGCAAAGAGCTCGCTGCAGCCGTTAATGACTTTGGGATGCTCCAGAAAATCCGGGGCAGAATTCACCATGCCTAGGGTTTTGATAACGCGTTTGATGGCATTGAGGGAGCCGAAGTGGGCTCGCAGAGTAGCCAGCACGGCGAGACCGACCTGACGGGCCGCGGCCTTCCCTGCTTCCAGATCCAGATCAGAACCAACGCGTCCTGTGATCAGCGATCCATCGGTACGGACCGGACCATGGCCGGAAACATAAGCCAGTCCATTCACCACCACGACCGGCCGGTAGACGGCAACCGGCTGAGGAGCGGGCGGAAGTTCAAGCGAAAGGGCAGCGAGGCGTTGTTCGTGAGTCATCATGGAATAGAAATGAAAATGCGGGAAAAACCATCAATTACCGAGCGATCGACTACTGCTGCACTCGGTAGAGTGCTGTATCGGTACGAATAAAAAAGGCTCCATCACAGGCGGCCATGGAGGCCCATTGTTGGCCCTCCAGTGAGTTCTCCGCCAGCTTCTTGAATTCCGACCCGGAAGCCAGCACGAAAGTCCGGCCTTCACGTGATGAGACATAAATGCGGTCGTCCGCAACCACCGGCGAGGCATTAAAATTCCCTCCGAGCCGCTCGCGATAACATTCCTCCCCCGTCAACGCCTGCAGCGAGGTCGCCATCGCCTGATCCCCGACAAAAAAGACCTGCTGACCTACCACCAAGGGCGACGGAATCGTCGGCACATTCTTGCCGGCCGTCCAGACGAGCTCCGGCTCGCCTGCCGCCGCACACCGAACCGCCTGCAATACCGGTTTCATAAAGCCAGTGCTGAAAAAAACCAAACCGTGACCTTCCACCGGACGGGCGCTCAGGGAAAACCCAAGTTCCCCAAAGGCCCGGCGCCACAACTCGCGCCCGCTGGCAGGATCATACCCGTAAATCCAATCCGCCCCCGTACTGAAAACAACCGGCTGCCCGTCCCGCTCCAGCACCAGCGGCGTGCCGTAGCTTTTCTGGAGCTGAGGGTTTTCATGTAGCGCCCCCGAGCGCTTCGTGATCCATGCCACTTGGCCGGTCGCCGTCTCCAATGCCACAATACGCTGCGTGTCACTGCCATCCGCATGGAAAATCACTTTGTCTTTCCAGACGACTGGAGTGCTGCCCGGGCCGTTCTCATGCATCAACTGGATGTCCTGATTGCGCCAAACGACGGTGGCGGTTGCCGTATCCACACAAGCCGTACCAAACGTCCCAAAATGCGCATACAGCCTCCCCCCGTCCAACACCGGTGTCGGCGAAGCATAACTGTTCTGCTGGTGAATCCATTGCGGATCCTTGATTACGAAAAGCTCGATGTCATGTACCAGTCGGCCCGTGACGGCATCCACGCACTGGGCATGCAGCTGCACCCCGGAAAGCAGGGTCAGCGGCTGATCGCCAGTATTGCCCTTTAACCGCACCTTCGTCTCTTCTGGAGTGCAGGGGATTTCGCGGGCCGTCGTCATCCAAATCTTGCCATCCGCGATAACCGGCGATGACCATCCGCGTCCAGGAAGCGGCGTTTTCCAAACGATGTTTTCCGTCTCGCTCCATGTCAGCGGATAACCCGTGCCAGACGCATGCCCTTGCCCGCCCGGCCCCCGCCATTGCGGCCAATCCCCAGCCACCGCCGGCAATGCCGTCGACACCACCATCACCCCTAACCATCCAGCCAGCCGAACCATCGACGACCCCGCCCACACACGGCAGCCTCCGGTGAAGAAAGAATGAGACATAAACGGTACTTTATTGATTAATTCCTCCCAGCCACCAGAAACCAGAGATGAGCCCGGAACTGCGGTCGGCGCCAAACAGGTCACGCGGAGCGCCGAGCGCAGCCGACCTCTACCGGCTACTCCGCCAGCGTGATCGTCGTGATTTGTTCTGCGTCGCTGCTGGCCGTTATTTCATGTGTTTTGGTTGATGCGCTGCCGGCCTCTCCGACGGTTACCTTATAGCGGCGGCCAGGCACCACTTTGAACGGCAGGATATTGTTGAGATCCGCACTTTCATCACTGCTGGTCCCGGACCACGTCTGCGCGGCATCCGCCACGTCCTCGACCACCACACGAGTGGCCACCCGGCGGCCGCCCACGCGGTCCAAAACCCGGATCAAGGCCAGCACGCGCCCATCTGCCACCTGGTCCTTGCCGGTATACCGGTCGGTCACATTGACCGCGGACACCCAATCCAACCGGCGGTTCCACACCAATGGAAATGATACACCCGTCTTCTTAAAACTACTCGCGTAAATCCGGTGCTCGGGTTTGGAATCATCCGCCTTGGCGGCGTCACCCGCAAACCATCCTCGATCCAATCCATTGCCGTCCGGCTCCGCGGCCCCAGCAAACCGCCATCCACCATCCCACACTTCAATCCATGTGTGGTTGCCCCGCATGTTCGTCCACATCGGCGTGCCCGCCACCCGAGCCGGGATCCCGACGGCGCGACACGCGTCTACTAACAAGATCGACAGCCCGCTGCACGTTGCCACTCCGCTGGCCATGCTTTCCAAGGCGCTCTGGTCAGGCTTCTTCCGTCTCGTCGAATACTTGACATTCACGATTCCAAAAAGCTTTTGATTCAGCGCTTGCGCCGCCTCGCCCGGAGTCTGGCAGTCTTTCACCAATGGCGCCGCAATCTCGCGCAGCTTGGGCCGGCCATTGTCCCGAACCTCGTTCAAACTGGCATACGGCAGCACATCATTGAGGAAAATCTCGTTCGGCACCAGCGCCGCCCATGGCGCCGCCGCCATCACTTCATAAGTCTGAGCCACATGCCCTAGCAAAAATTCCGCCTTGAGCGTGGCCAGATCCACCGCCGGCATGTTGTCGATGAGAAATTGCATCGCCTCCCGCTGATCAGCCGGCACATCGGTCAACGCCCGGGCCAGTTCGACCCGATTGTCGCCGGCTGCCTCCAGCGCGGCCGCGGTCGACGCCGGCCACCATGGAGTAGACGCAATTTCAGCACCCGCGGGCGCCATGATCGCAAAAATCGCGAGAGAGAGAAAAAGTGAGCGTTTCATGATTGGGTGGTTTCCTTGATGAGGGCGTCGTGACGGATCGTCCATTGGCGGGGAGAGGCCCCCGGCATGGTGAGTTCCACCGTGCATTCGTATCCCTCCGCAGTCGCCTTCAACACCGGGGCGCCGAACGGGCCGGCCGGCGCCACCTCCAGCCCGAGCTCCTTTAATGTCACCGCCCACCGGTGATGCTGCTTTTGGTAGTCCTTCTGCGCATAATACACTTCCTGCAACATGTCCCGCGCCGGCGCCGAAACATCAGGGACAAAAGGCGCTTCCCCCGGAGGAAGCCCCGTGAATTGCACATACCCCCAGCGCTCCGGACGATGCATGTCAACCACCCCCTGCGCCGACCAAATCCAGTTGTTCTCAGGCGTTTTCGGTACTTTGACATACCGGCCGTCCTTGACCTCGATCTGCCACTCGACACGCGAAAACCCCACTCGCCACGTATCACCCGGCTGCGGCGGCGACGGACGATGAGCATGCTCTCCCAAAACTTTCCATGGGATGGCGATTTCCACTGACCAGCCGTCATCCGTATCAGCGGGATTGTTCAGCGTTCCGCGCACGTGCACGGCCGTTTTCAGTCCGGGAATTTCCCACTCGTTCAACGCCGGTCCGCCATCTTTGTAAGGCTTGGGCATCAGCAGATCCCACCCGGTATTGAGCGCATTCATCTCGAATTCATAATAATCATGCGAATCGCTATCCGGATCGATAAACACCTCAAAGTCAGGGTCCTGAAAAATCACCGCATCATGCTGCGTAATCGTTCCCCACACATGCGGTTCATCCAGCGACGCCGCGATGTAAAAATACGTCTCATCCCATAACATCTTCGCCCGCGTGCGGAAACGCGGCTTCGGCTTGGCATCACCTTCAATATCCACAAATTCATCCGTCCACGGCGCCGCCACCCAAGCCGCCTCATCCATCTTGCCGTCAATCACCAAGGACCTCCCCGCCGGCGAACACACATACCCACGAGGCACTTGAGGTTTGATTTTTAAACGCCAGTCAGAAAGAAACCCGGGCGCCACCACTTCACTGGTAGCCGCCGGCGCCGTAGGCGCCACAACAGCAGGTGTTTCAGCAGGCACCACGACGGTCGAAGCCGTCCCCAGCAGGCAGGCAAGCAAGCATTTCATGACGGCTGACCCTTCACTGGGGAAACTGGTTGGCAATCGAAGAATCTCACAGAAAAACCCGATCGATCACGGGCGCCACCACCCGCCTGACGATACCTCCTACCGACCACGCCCCAGACCGCACTCGCGCCCCCACGACATCCATGGCTTTACGATCCATGCGCTTGCCAGTAGTTTTATCTGTTGTTCCCCCGCATGAAACGCTTGTTCCTCACTCTTTCCGCCCTGTTTCTCATCCTGTGCCACCGCGCCGCGGCCGTGGACAGTGTGGTGGTTTTCAACGAGGTAAATTATCATCCGGCGGACGGCAGCACGAGTGGCGAGTGGATCGAACTGCACAACCAGATGGCGATCGACATCGATCTCTCGGCCTGGAAGCTCGTCGATGGGGCGAGCTACGAATTTCCTGAAGGCACGATCATTCCCGGTCGCGGCCACGTACTGATCGCCGCCAATCCAGCCGGTTTGCAAGCCGCCACTGGGCTGACGGGCGTGCTGGGTCCATTCACCGGCCAGCTTGCCAATGGCGGCGACACCCTCGAACTCCGAGACCGCAACCACCGGCTGATGGATCAGCTGGCGTATGGCGATAGCAGTCCATGGCCCGTCGCCGCGGATGGCTCGGGAGCGACACTGGCCAAACGCGATCCCAATACTCGCAGCACCCTCGCGGAAAACTGGACTTCTAGCGTGGTCATCGGCGGCACCCCAGGAAGTCGCAATTTTCCTGAAACATCGGTGGTTTCTCGGACGTTAGTTCCTCTGGATGCCCTGTGGCGGCACGACGCCAGCGGAGTGGATCCGGGCGCGAGTTGGAAAGATCCGTCATTCGACGATCGTTCGTGGCCCGGTGAAAATGCGGCTACTTTGGTATCGTATTGGCCATTCAACGGAAACCCGACCGCCTTGCGCGGGACCAGCGGCACGTTGAGCGGCGCTGTTTCGCCGGCGGTGGATCGCACGGGAACGGTGGGCGGAGCGCTGGCCTTCAGCGGTGCCGCGCAATATGTCGAGGTCCCTGGCGGCGGCGGCCTCAATGCAGCGACTTCCGGCACGATCAGCTTATGGGCCAAGTGGAATGCTGGCGCGCAGGATGCCGATTGTTGCGGCGGATTTGGAGCGATTCTTGCCCGTCAAGGCAACGGTCTCTTTTCCGACAGTATTCTCTCGCTAAGCACCTCGAATCCTGCCACGGCCAAGCTGATCTGGCGCCAGTCCGGCGGACCGGCGCCAGTCCTGATTACCGGGACCACGAGCGTGGGCACGGAATGGAGGCACGTGGCGGTTACTTTTTCACCGGAAGGCAGCACGCTTTATGTGGATGGCGTCGTACAGGGCACCGCGGTGGGAGGCCCGCTCAGCAACGGCCCGGCGGTACCCCTGACCATTGGGGCCTGGGCTTTTGATGGTGGTGGATTCATGAAGGGCAGCCTTGATGATGTGGCGATCTGGAGCACCCCGCTGGAGGCATCCCAGATTGCCGCGCTGGCGAACTCGACGAAGTCGCCACTCAATTTTTCTGGTTCTGAAAATGCGGTTTATTTCAGCGGCGACGGCCGTCTCACCACCAGTGATGCCCTGCGGACGACCGAGCTCCCGACCGGCCCCCCGACCTACTATTTCCGCCACGCCTTTACTTTTTCCGACCAACCGTCACGAACCACCCTCAAACTCGACCTCGCCGTGGACGACGGCGCCGTCGTCTGGCTCAACGGTACGGAAGTCTACCGTCACAACCTGCCGGCCGGCCCGGTCAGCCACACCACGCCCGCCACCACTCCCGTCGGCGACACCCCATGGCTGACCAGCCTCTTGCTGCCCTCGACCGCATTGATCACCGGCCAAAACCTGCTGGCCATAGAAGTCCATCAGGCCACCACCCCCGATCCCGGCATGGTTTTTGGCGCTGGCCTGAGCGCCTCCATCACGCCCGCCGGCCTAGAGGCCGTGACTCCAGACTCGCTGGTCATCAATGAACTGACGGGCTCCGAGGCCGGCCCGGTCCAGATCGAATTAATCAACCGCGGCGCCACCGCTGTCGAAACAGGTGGGTTTATCCTCCGCCGCACCGGCGTCTCGGCCGCCGCTGACTTCCTCCTGCCCGCCCAGCTGCTGCCACCGGGAGGATTGCGCGCCGTCCACGAAACCATTCCCGAATTCCAGGCTGTCGCCGGCGACACCCTCTTTCTCCTCCGGCCTGGAGCCACCGCCGTCGCGGATGCCGCCACCGTCCGAACCGACGGCCGCGCGCGGTGGCCAGACGGCACTGGCCCACTGCTGATCCCCGCCAGCGCCACCATCGGAAGCCCCAACATCGTCCGCCTGCAGGATGAAATCACCATCAACGAAATCATGTATCATGGGCCGCCCACGCTGGCCCAACCCGCTACCGGCGTCGAACCCGCCGTCCCCTACAGCGAGAATCCCGAACAATGGATCGAACTCTTTAACAAGTCAGCGACCTCCGTGGATTTGACCGGATGGCGGTTCGATGAAGGCATCAGCTACACCTTTCCCGCCGGCACGCAGATCGCTGGCGGCAGCCATCTCGTGGTGGCGGCTGATCCGGCGGCCTTGCGCTCGAAATTTCCAACCATCACAGTCATCGGGCCGTTCGTCGGCACCTTGTCACGCAACGGCGAGAGGATCATGCTACGGGACGCCATCGGCAACCCGGCCGCCACCGTGAACTACTTTGACGACGGACGATGGCCAGAGGCGGCAGACGGCGGAGGGAGCAGTCTGGAACTCCGTGATCCGCGTGCCAATCTGGACGCAGTCGAAAACTGGGCCGCCAGTGACGAAAGCAGCCGCGCATCATGGAAATCCTACGTCTACGAAGGAACCGCCGCCGCCAGTGCCGTCGGACCAGACGGTCAATGGAAAGAATTCGTGCTGGGCCTGCTGGATAAGGGAGAGGTCCTGCTTGACGACATCAGCGTGGTCGAGGCCCCAGCGACAACAGCCATCCAGATGATGCAAAACGGAAATTTCTCCACGGGCGCCTCAAAATGGCGACTACTGGGCAACCACGGCGGCACCGTCATCGACGACCCTGACCAACCCGGTAACAAAGTTCTGCGTTTGGTGGCCACCGGCAGTACCGACCATATGAGCAATCATGTCGAAACCACGCTGGCCGGCAACCGCAGTGTGGCCAACGGCCGGGTCTACCGCATTTCTTACCGCGCCAAATGGATCAGCGGCTCACGTCAGCTCAATACCCGACTATATTTCAACCGGCTGGCCCGAACCACCATCCTCGACGCTCGAGCCCAAACCGGCACCCCCGGCACGACAAATACCGCATGGACCCACAATAACGGACCCACATTCACCGGCCTGCGCCACGAACCCGTCGTGCCCGCCGCATTGACTCCAGTCACCGTCAGCGTCAGCGCCAGTGACCCCGACCGCGTCGCCAGCGTCACCCTCTGGTCCCGTCCCGACGGCGGCAGCTGGAGCAGCCAGCCCATGATGACCGAAGCCTCCACCCCCACCCAGTTCAACGCCGTACTCCCAGGCCGGACCGCCGGCACCATCGTGCAATTTTACATCGAGGCCACGGACAGCCTCGGCGCCACCACCGTCTTTCCCGCCGCAGGCGCCCAGTCGCGAGCTTTGTACCAAGTCGATGACGGACTGGCCCAGTCTGGCGGCCTGCACAACCTGCGTCTCATCGCCCTAGCCAGCGAAGCCGCCAGCATGCACGCCACCGTGAATCTAATGAGCAACCAGCGGACCGGCGCCACCGTGATCTCCAACGAACGCGAAACTTACTACGACGTCGGACTGCGCCTCAAAGGCAGTGAACATCGCCGCACTACCTCCGAACGACTCGGCTTCAACGTCGGATTTCATCCCGAACAATTGTTCCGCGGCGTGCACCGCAGCATCGCCATCGATCGGTCAGAAAGTACCGGCTTCGGCCAACGCGAAATGCTCGCCCACCAGATGCTCAATCACTGCGGCGGCGTGCCCACCAAATATCACGACCTGATCCACGTCATTGCGCCCAAACGCGAACACACCGGCTCCGCTGAACTCCAGCTCGGCCGCTACACCAACGTGTTCCTCAACGACCAGTATGAAAATGGCGGCGATGGATCGGTCTTCGAATACGAACTCGTCTATCAACTCAATGCCACTGACAACGGCTCGCCCGAAGGCAACAAGTTGCCGGCACCCGATTCCGTGGTGGGCACCAGCCTCGGCGCCCTCGGCAACATGGGAGCCCGCAGCAACGACAAGGAAAATTATCGATGGACTTTCCTCGTTAAAAACAACGAAGACCGCGATGATTTTAGCGGCGTCATCCCATTCTGCAAATGGCTGGCCACCAGTGGCACCGCCTTCACCAGTCAGATCACCACCCGGCTCGACGCCGACCAGTGGCTGCGCGGTCATGCCGTCAACGTGCTGACCGGCGCGGGCGACAGTTACGGCGGCGACGGATCGCAACACAATGTGCAGTTTTACGTCCGCCCGAGCGACGGACGCATACTGTATTTCCCTCACGACATGGATGCCTTCTATGACGCCGGCCGCGGGCTGATTCCCAACGGCGACCTCGCGAAAATCATCGCCGTGCCCGCTCACGCCCGCACTTATTACGCGCACCTGCTCGACATCATGGCCACCACGTACAACACCCGCTACATGACCCGGTGGGCCAATCACTTTGGCCAGCTGCTTCCCAGCCAGCCGTTCAACAGCCACCTCGCTTTCATCGGCCAGCGTCAGGCTTTCGTCACCAGCCAAGTGAACGCCGCCGTCCCGCCCGCCACGCCGTTTACCATCACGACCAACAGCGGCAACAACCTGACAACCGCCAGCAGTCCGGTCACCCTGGCCGGCACCGGCAACCTCTCAGTGCACACGCTTCAAATCAACGGGGTCACCCTGCCGGTTACCTGGACGAGCCGCACCGCTTGGACGGTCGCCGTACCCCTCGCCACCGGAGCCACCACTCTCACCGTGCAGGGAGTCGACCGCCATGGATCCCCACTTCCCTCCGCCCTCGACACCATCACCGTCACCAACACCGGACCCGGAGCCCCACTGCCAGTCGTCATCAATGAATGGATGGCCGCCAACACCGGACCCGGCGGCATCAGCGATCCCGCCGATGGTCAGTTTCAAGACTGGATCGAACTCTACAACCCAAATGCCAGTCCCGTCGATCTCGGCGGATTCACCCTGACCGATGATCTGACCTCACCCTCAAAATGGTCCATCCCCGCCGGCACCTCCATCGCGCCCCGAGGGTTTTTGCTCGTCTGGGCGGACAACGAGATCGCACAAAACCTGCCCGGCTCCACCCTCCATGCCGCTTTTCAACTCAACGCCGCCGGCGAGTCGATCGGCCTCTATAATACGGCCGGCACCGCTCAGCACACGCTTCACTTCGGACCGCAAACCTCCGGGGTCAGCGCCGGCCTCTTTGCCGACGGCGACACCACCGCCGTGTACCCGATGCCCACCCCCACCCCCGGCAGCCCCAACTCGCTGGCCGCAGGCACTCCACTCCAAGCCGAGGTTTCCCTCGCCAATGGCATCGTCACCCTCAGCTGGAAATCAATCCCCGGTCGCACCTACCGCGTCGAATCCAAAAACTCGCTCGCCGACACAGCTTGGATCGCCACCGGCCCAGACATCGTCGCCACCGGACCAGCCACTACCGCCATCGACCCCGTCGGCACGGCGCCGGTCCGGTTTTACCGCATCCAGCAGCGCGACTGACGCCCGATCAGGACGGCCGCCAGCCCAAGGCCATGCATCTCCCCCCCGCGGCACCGCATCGCGGCCCGCGGTCATGCTTCGGCCGGCCGGTGCGGCTCAAACCCGGCCGTAATGTCAGCGCCGCGCCGGGGAGCGCGGCGGCGCGCCTCCCGGTAGAAAAACTCCTGAGACCGCATGATTTCTTTTTTACTGTCTGCCTTCAGACGGGTGTACGAGCCGTCTGGTTTTAATTCCCAGGCATTGGTCGTGTCCTTGAAGGCGATCTTGAGAATGCTGATCAATCGGGCTTTGGCCGCCTTGTCATCGATGGGCACAAGCAATTCGATGCGTTTATCCAAATTTCGTGTCATCCAGTCGGCGCTGGAGATGAAGAGGCGGGGGGATCCTCCATTGTGCACGTAAAGGATACGGGAGTGCTCAAGAAAGCGGTCGACGATGCTGATGACGCGAATGCCTTCGCTCAGGCCCGGCACGCCGGGACGCAGGCAACAGACGCCGCGCACGTTGAGCCTGATTTCGACTCCCGCCTGGGATGCCTTATAGAGAGCCTCGATCAGCGCCGGATCCTGCACATTATTAATTCGCAGCTGTATGCGGGCAGGAAACCCCTCGGCCGCGCGAGCGGCTTCCGCATTGATCAGATCTGTCAATTGATCACGCAGCGTGAGCGGCGCTGCGGCCAGCCGGGTCAGCCGCAAATGACGGGTCCGGGCCGTGACCGCATTAAAAAATGCGGACACATCTGCACACAAATCCTGACGAGCGGTGAGGTAGCTGATGTCCGTATACAGCCGGGCCGTGGCTTCGTTGTAGTTGCCGCTCCCGAAATGCGCATAGCGCTGGACCCGTCCGTTTTTCTGCCGGATGACCAGACACACTTTGGCGTGAGACTTGAGCCCCCGTACCCCATAGATGATTTGCGCGCCAGCGGCCCGCAATTCTTCAGCGCGCTCAAGATTCCGTTCTTCGTCAAAACGCGCCTTGAGCTCGACCAGGACCGTAACCGCTTTCCCTCTTTCTGCGGCTTGAATCAGGGCGGTGACAATTTTGCTGCGCGACCCCGTCCTGTACAAGAATTGCTTGATAGCCAATACATTGACATCATCAGCGGCCTCCTGCACGAGGCGCACAACCGGATCAAATGACTCGTACGGGTGATGCAGCAAGAGGTCGCCTTCGTCCAAGGTCTCAAACACACTGCGGGCCGGATCAACTCCCGCCGGAGGCTGCGGCGTCCAGCTCTCCGGAAGCAAATGCTCAAATCCTGGCACCCGCGTCCATACCATGTAAGCCCCAAGATCCAGCGGACCATTCACAAGGTAAATAGTTTCGCTCCCAGCCCCCGTCAGCGTGCGCAGAAACTTGAGCAGACCAGGCGCCAGCCCCGCTGGCACTTCCAACCGCACCGTGTCGCCTTCCTGCCGCGCCTCAATCATCTCTTCCATCTCCTGCGCCAAATCCAACACATCGTCGTCATGCACCGGAATGTCGCCGTTGCGGGTCAGCCGAAACAACCCGCTAGCCCGCACCTCCTCACCCGGGAAAAATACCCCCAGAAAATGCATCACTACGTCCTCGAGCGCCACACAAGCCCATCCCTCATCAGGCAAGTCCGATAGAGGAATAAACCGCGGTAAACTGCCCGGCAACACCACCACCGCATGACGAACCGGCTCCCCTGAGGCCGCCACCTGGCAGGCCACGGCCAGCCGCAGACCCGGCAACTGCGGGCGCGCCGACTCCTCCAAATCCACCGCCACCGGCGTCAATACCGGGAAAATCATCTCCGTGAAATACTCCTCCACGGCGCGCATCTGCGCCGCACTGAGTTCACTCAGACGCAGCTGGCTCATACCACAGGCCCGCAACTCGGGCCACAACTGGCCCAACAGCAAGTCCGACTGCGCCTTGATGAGCGTCTCCACCCGACGCCGGATGCGCCGCAACTGCTGCGGCGCCGTTAATCCCGTCGGGTCTTTCTCACGCTGTCGAGCCCGCACCAGCGCCGACAATCCACCCACCCGGACCATGAAAAATTCGTCCAGATTAGCCGCTGTGATGGCGAGAAATTTCAGGCGTTCCAGCAGTGGAGCATCCCCCCGCGCGGCCTCGGCCAGCACCCGGCTGTTAAATTCAAGCCAGCTCTGTTCGCGGTTAAAAAAATGGGACTGATTAGGCATGAGATGATGAAACAGGCAGGCCGGCGGCCACTTCGACCACGATGTCGAGACCGAACACACTGGTGAAAAGGCCGGCTTTCCGGTTGAGGGCGAGCTGGACGGCGCTGGTGTCTTTGACCCCCTCCAGCTCGATGATGAGGCGATCGGTTTCCTCCCGGGTCCGGCGAATCCCGACGCGCAAGCCGCGCCCACGGTCTAACGAGTCAGCCACCCGCAACAACGCGGCCAGCTTGGAAACAACCAGGCGCTGCTCGCGATCAAGCTGCAGATAATCAGCGTGTTCAATCGATGGAACCACCCCCCGATGGTAGCGGGCGACCAGAGCGGCGACTAAGGTGTCCTGCTGGTCGAGCCCGAATATCTCGTTGTTCCGCATGATATACAGCGAGTGCAGGTGGTGATCGCGCGAACCAATTAGGTGCCCGGACTCATGAAGCAACGCCGCCGCCGTCAAAATAAGCGACTCCCGGCGCCCCAACGCATGCAGATCCTGTAACTGCTCAAAAAGGGTAGCGCACAAACGAGCCACCTGCTGGGCATGCGCCGTGTCGATCTTGAATTTTCGACCCAGATTCAAGGCAATGCGGGCAATCTGCGGCCGGAAGTTGTCCACACTCGCCGCCGGCGAAACAAGCCCCGCCAACAGCGCCTCCTCAAACTCCTCGTCAGGAACAATCACCGATTCCAGTCGGAATTCCTCCGCCAACCCAAGATGCAGCTCCAACGTGTACAACAACAAGTCCGCCGTGCGAAAATCAAGCTGCAGCCGCCGCGCCAAACGCTCGACTCCCTGCTCCTCAATCTCAGCCGCCAATGCGGCCAGCTTTTTCACTGGCACCACCCGCGCGCGCCCACCCCGCCCACCCAGCAACCGAGCCAGTGACTGAATTTCATGCCCCAATACCACAAGCTGGGTGACTTGATCCTTGGGAAAATCATAACCAATTTGATCAAACAAACTGCGCGCGGTCTGGCCGATCATGCGACCGCTCACGCTCAGGTCTCCCCGGTTGGCCTCCACCTGCTCACGCGTCCGCTCAATGCCGAGCGGATACCGGTGATAGTCCTCGATCCCCCCGTCATCAAAGTACAGCATGCGGGTATTTCCCGGGCCAATGTGACTGACCAGCGTCCCCATGGAGGCCAGCGATTTCTGGCGGTCGAGCACACGGCGGGTAGCCAGATAAATGAGGCGCGTCATCTCGCCGTCATCGAGCAATTCCGCATGCCAGCCGAAGGCCACGGCGATACGATTGAGTAGGAGATCTTGATTTTGAGCCTCAAGCAGGATGTTGGTGGCCACAATCCGCTTGGGCGGGCCGGTGATGCCGTAGTCCCGCATGGCTTCCCGATGGGAATGCAGGGCCTCGATGGCTCGCCCCATAGCCTCCCCTCCCACCAGCCCGTGACGGAAAACTTCCTGAGCCATGGGCACCGGCTGGCTGAGCAGCTCCAGCGGATGCAGGATACCGCCCGGCCCTTCTTCTCCAATCAGCAGGGAAATGGCGTTGGAGCCAAGATGGATAACGGCCTGCGGACCAGTCGCCACCGCGTGGGGCGGAGACGACTCGTGCGAGTGGGCAGTAGCTTTCAGCATGGGGGATTTCGAGAACAAAAGGACAGCCAGCGACCGGCCACGATGGTGGAACAATACCGGAGTCCTATCCCTATCCGACGAACCGCCCCGATGAAGCAAGCAACGAATTGTGACATTCACGGCCCAGACGCCTCAATATACCCCGATCCACTCCCCAATCAAACAGCACCCCCACTTTCCGGACCACCCCCCGGGAACGCCGACGTCTCGTCGGCCGCTCTTGAACACCACCTCACCACCACGCCATTCCAATCCCTAGAGGCTAAAGTCCTCGAACCGGGCGGAAGCCCACATTATAGTACCAGTCAGACGGTAAGAATGCGTAGCGGTACGAGACGCGGCACAAGTCCGCGAAATCGAGCCAAGAACCGCCGCAGAACACCTTGTGCGTGCCCGAAGCATTCCCCTTGGGATCGGTCTGTGCACCGGGAGCATAGGTTCCCTGCCAGTCCCAGCACCACTCCCAAACGTTACCGGTCATATCGTGCAACCCATAACCATTCGCCGCGAAACTCCCCACCGGCGAGCTAAAGGGTTGGCTCCCAGTGGCATAGCTCGGATGAAACCCACGCGTCGGGCTGATATCGTAAGCGTAAGCGCTATTGCTCTGATAATTCGCCTGACTGTGCGTAACCGTATCGCCCAAGGGAAACCGTTTCCCGTTCAATCCACCGCGGGCGGCTTTTTCCCATTCCGCCTCGGTCGGAAGGCGATATCCCTTGGCCGTCCAATTAACGACCGGGATCGCGGTTCCAGTCCTCATCGTGGTCCCACCCACCGTGTAACACGGGGTCAATCCCTCCTTCTCGCTACGAGCATTGCACCACTTGATGACATGAAACCAATTCACACCTGCCACTGGATGAACGGCCGTCTTGCCATCACCAACCGGCAAATCGGTATAGCCACGGGATGATCCCCACTCTCGGACCTCATCCCACAACGCCTTCGTCGTTTCCCGCTGAGCCATGTAAAACGCACTCACCGTCACCTGACGGACAGGGGCGTTAGGTAAGCCATCTAAGCGGAAGTTGGAGGGTTTAAAATCGCATAATCCATAGATTATGAGTT
>CAJBME010000115.1 GCA_903954065.1 uncultured bacterium | reverse complement strand
GGAGTGTGGTGGCGACCGCGATCATCGCGTTCATTGTGAAGGCGGTGATTGGTTTGCGGCCGGACCAAGAGACAGAAACGACCGGACTGGATCTCGCGGAGCATGGCGAGCAAGGTTACGAGCATTGATCGCTAGTGATCCCTTGATATGACGAGGCCGGGGCCTGGAGACATCCAGGCCCCGGTTTTTTTTGGTGCGGGCCATTGAAATTCATTCCGACTGGAGCAGCATGGGCAGATGTCCACGATTGCGGTGCTGGGAACCTATGACAGTAAAGGCCACGAGCTTGACTTTGTGGCGCGGTGTATTGCGGCTCGCGGGCATACGCCCTTGCGGATTGATGTCGGGACATTGGATGAAGCGGTGGTGGCGCCGGACATCAGGCGGGATGAAATCTTGGATTTTTCGACTGTTTCCGATCGGAACGATCGTGGGGCGTGTGTGGCGGCGATGGCGGCGGCGGTACCTGGTTTTCTGGCCAAGCTTGCGGCGGACGGGGTCATTCAGGGGGTGATTTCGCTGGGTGGGGGTGGTGGCACGGCGATTGGGACGGCGGCCATGCGGGCGTTGGCGGTTGGTTTTCCTAAAGTAATGGTCAGCACGTTAGCGAGCGGCAACACGGCTCCTTATGTCGGGACCACGGACATTGTCATGTTCCCGAGTATTGTGGATGTGGCCGGGCTGAATCGGCTTTCGCGTTTGTTGTTTGCGCGGGCGGCGGGGGCGGTGTGCGGGATGGTGGAGGCGGAGGTCGGGGAGGAGGCGGAGCGGCCGTTGGTTGTGGCCAGTATGTTTGGCAATACGACGGCGTGTGTGAATATGGCGAAGGAGATCTTGGAGGCGGCGGGTCAGGAAGTATTGGTTTTTCATGCCACAGGCACGGGTGGGCGCACGATGGAGGCGATGATTGGCAGTGGGCTGGTGGCTGGGGTGCTGGATGTGACGATCACGGAGTGGGCTGACGAGTGGGTGGGCGGTATTTTGGGGGCGGGGCCGGCGCGACTGGAGGCGGCGGGGAAGATGGGGGTGCCGGCGGTGGTGGCTCCGGGTTGTCTGGACATGGTTAATTTTGGGGAGCCGGCCACGGTTCCGGCTCGTTTTGCGGGCCGGCTTTTTTACCATCATAATCCGCAAGTGACCTTGATGCGCACCTCGCCCGAGGAGTGTGTGGAATTGGGGCGGATTTTGGCGGAGAAAGTGAATGCGTACACCGGGCCGGTGACGGTGTTGCTGCCGCTGCGCGGGGTCAGTGTGATCAGTGCGGAAGGTGGGCCGTTTTATTCACCCGAGGCCGATGAGGCACTTTTTCGGTCGATTCATAAGCATCTGGCGCCGCATATTCCTTTGATTGAAATTGATGCCGTGATTAACGACCCGGTTTTTGCCCAAACCTGTGCGGATGCCTTGTTGGCGCACATGGTGGCGGGAGCGGCGGCCGCGGCGGCCCCATCGGAATAAAAACTGGTGTTTGCAATCGGAGGCGGCCGGGTGTTACTGCTACAGGTCATTCCGGCCTTTTTTTTCCTGCATGAAAGCCACTGTTCTCGCCTCATTGCTTGCGCTCGCATTCCTGACTGGAGCGTGCGAAAAGCAGTCTTATTCTGAAACTCGCGCGTTTACCCATCATGGGAAGCATGCCGGAGCTACTGACGGCGCGCATGGCGGTGAGCATAACGGCGCGCATGGCGCGGCGGCCCCGGCTCCGGCAGCGGCTGCTGATAAAGCTGCGGCTCATTAAAATCGTGTTCATGAGCATGTCCCGTCTTGGCCGTACTGCGCTGGCAGTGCTACTCGTCACCACCCTGAGCCTGACCTCGTCCTGTGCCATGCTGGCCAGTGCCCTCAGCATCCCCTTCAAATTGCTGGGCTCGCTCTTGGGGGCGGTTTCATCCAATCCTATTGGTGCGGCCGCTGCGGGAGCGGCCCTCATGTAAATTCGGAGGGTTGATGATTTCGCGATGGCCATGGGCTGTTAATGGCGATAGAGATCGGGGCATGCCCCAGACTGCTGAGATACGATCCTCTTCCCTGCGCATGGTGATGCTGTCGGTGCCGGCCGGGTTGTTGGCAGCGGTGATGGTGGGATTGGCTGTGGAGCCGGCCGGATTGAAGGAGCCTGTCGGGCGCGAGGTGGACCGACCGGCGGTGGTGCGGGCGTTTACGGGAGCGACTTTGATTCCGGTTTCGGGACCGCCGGTGGCGGACGGGGTGATGGTGGTGCGGGACGGGCGGATTGAGTCGATCGGGCCGAGGGCGGAGGTGGTGGTGCCGCAGGGAGCGGAGGTGGTGGATTGTACGGGCAAGGTGATCATTCCTGGATTGATCTGCACGCATTCGCATATTGGTGCGCCATCCGGGGGGGATGCTTCGGCTCCGATGCAGCCGGAGGCCCGGGTTTTGGATGCGATTGACATTCGTGATCCATCGGTGGCGCGGGCGCGGGCGGGGGGAGTGACCACGGTGAACATCATGCCTGGATCGGGGCATTTGATTTCCGGGCAGACGTTGTATTTAAAACTGCGGAGCGGCCGAACGGTCGAGGAGTTGGCTATTCGTAATGATGACGGCACGCTCGCTGGCGGATTAAAAATGGCCAATGGCACCAACAGTTTGCGGGAGGCGCCATTTCCTGGAACCAGGGGGAAATCGGCCGCGCTGGTCCGGCAGGAATTTCTCAAAGCTCGCGACTACCAAAGGAAAAAGGCGGCGGCCGCCGCTGGAGATCCGGCGACTGGGCCTGACCGACAGCTGGCGATGGAGACATTGGTCGAGGTGCTGGAAGGACGGCGGGTGGTGCATCATCACACGCACCGGGCGGACGACATTCTGACGGTTTTACGTTTGAAGGAAGAGTTTGGTTTTAAGGTAGTATTGCATCATGTATCGGACGCCTGGCAAGTGGCTGACGAGATTGCGGCGGCAGGGGTGGGGTGTTCTATTATCAATCTGGATGCTCCCGGGGGGAAGTTAGAGACGCGGGATCTTGACTGGAAGAATGGGGCTGAGCTGGAGCGGCGGGGGGTGGTGACGGCGGTGCATACGGACGACCCGATTACGGATTCGCGGTGGATGTTGCGCAGTGCGGCGCTGAGTGTGCGTGGTGGCATGTCGCGGGAGAAGGCGCTGGAGTCCGTGACGTTGGCGGGGGCGCGCTTGCTGGGGTTAGAGGCGCGGACAGGATCGCTGGAGCCGGGAAAAGAGGCGGACATGGTCATTTTGTCGGGTGATCCGCTCTCGATTTACACCCGCGTCCTTGAAACATGGGTTGAAGGTCGCTTGGTATTTGATGTGAGTCGTCCGGCTGATCGGCTGGCGGCTGAAGGAGGCCCCGGGGCTGGTCAGGCGCGATGGGGGGGCACTTGCTGTTTTAGCCGATGAAAACTGGATTGTTGCTCATTTTTTTCTTAGTCTCACCTGCCATGGCGCAGTTGGCGGTCAAGGCGCGAGTGGTGTACCCGATGACGGGTGATCTGGCGCCGCTTTCGGACGCGGTGATTTTGTGTGGTCCGGACGGAAAGATTCAGCAGATTGGTCTGGCGGCCGGGATTCCTATTCCGGCGGGCTGGCCGGTGGTGGAGGCGGCGGTGGTGGTACCAGGACTCATTGATGCGCGATCGACGGTTGGATTGTCGGGGGTTTTAAACTGGGAGCGGCGTGATCAGGAGCAGCTGGAGACGTCGGCGCCGGTGCAGCCGGAGCTGCGGGCGGTTGACGGGTATAACGGGAGGGATCCACTGGTGGCGTGGCTGCGCGAGCTGGGAGTGACGACCGTTCACACCGGTCATGCTCCGGGGGCGTTGGTTTCCGGCCAGACGATGGTCATCAAAACCAACCGCGCTTCCGTGGTTGATGCCAACGATCTGCTGGCGCCGGTGGCGGGCATTTCTGTGACCCTCGGCTCCGATGGCTTTGCCAAAAACGATAAAAGTGCGCCTGGAACGAGGGCGAAATCCGTGGCTCTCCTGCGCGCCGAATTGATAAAAGCTCAGGAATACCTGACCAAACTCCAGATCGCCGACCCGTCGAAGCACCCGGATCGCGATCTTCATCTGGAGGCTCTGGCCTCCACCTTGCGACGCGAAGTGCCGCTGATCATTACAGCTGATCGACACCACGACATCGCGGCGGCCCTCCGCCTGCAAAAAGAATTTGGGTTCCGCCTTGTTCTCGACAGCGCGGCCGAAGCTGGCCTGATGCTGGATGAGATCAAAGCCTCACAGGCGGCCGTCATTGTCCATCCGACCATGGCCCGAGCGGTCGGAGAACGGGAAAACCTGAAATTCACTACGGCGGCTGACCTGCTGGCGGCCGGTATTCCATTCGCCTTTCAGTCGGGCCACGAGGATTATGTGCCCAAGACGCGGGTGGTGTTGTTCGAGGCGGCCATGGCGGCGGCTCACGGCCTCCCGCCGGGGCAAGCTCTGGCCGCCTGTACGATTAGGGCCGCGGAAATCCTTGGTTTGCAGCAAAAAATCGGGTCGCTGGAGCCCGGTAAAGACGCTGACTTGGCTTTGTACGACGGCGATCCACTGGAGACGACCACCCATTGCGTGGGGACGATCATCGATGGCCGGCAAGTGAGCAGAGAGCGGCGCTGAAGGTCGAAATGGGCGGTGTGAGGAAGCGCATCCCAGAGAGGAGGTGTGTTCTGAAGGAACACCGAAGAGGGTGGGCCGGGGTCGATGTCCGAGACACGCGGCTATGCGGCGTTCCTTCAGAACGCGTGTTTGTTTTTCCGGGTGGAGTCCCAGGGTTGTCACCCTGGGCTGGTATGCGATGCCCCCTGAGGGCATGGGATTGGAACCGCGGTGTTCGAGTGGCTCCCACGGAGCCTCTGGAGTTTGGCCATTTGATCTAGAAATGGCTCCAAGGAGCTGTGCCAACGCAATGGGACACGATGCTCTGGGCTGTCACATGGCGTCCCGTTGGGGCTGGGGTTCTGGTCAGTGTCTGCGACGGGTACGCAGTTTTCTTTTTAAGTTCACTGTGCGGGCCCGGTTTTTTCTTGGGCTTCTTGGAGTTGCCGGATTTCTGGGATTTCGCCATCGGCGGGTTCTGGCGCGGGGGCCGGTCCGGCCGCTGGTTTTTCTATGGGTCCGGCGGCTGGGGGTGGGATGTCAGTGGCGGTGATTTCGGCTGGGGTGGGTGGCTCTAACGGGCTGAACCGATCGGGGGCGGGTTCCACTGACGCGGGGGCGGACGCGGACGCTTCTTCTGATGTGGCGGGAAGATCGTCGCGACGAGATGAGTCCTGCACCATCAGGCGGCCGTTGGGGAGTCGCCGCATCCAGACCGTGCGCAGGGTTTTTCCTGAATCGGCAGAGAGATGCATGCTGCCGACGATGGTGTCTTCGCGGTCGAGCAGGGTCAACGTCCAGACCGGTTCATCAGAATATTCGCGGCAGTGGAGTTTGTAATTAATGACATCGAAGCCGATGCCGGCCTCTCGTGCGGCTTTTTCGGTCAGGGTGAACGCTTGAGTGGAATCGAGTTTGACTCTTTCGAGCGAGAAAAACCCCTTAGGGAGACGGTCGGGGTAATAGTCATCGCTCAGGCCTTCCTCGGTGATCCGCTGGTCGCCGATCCAGAATTCTCGAAGGAGGTCATTGCGTCCTGGGGCGATAGTGGTGACGCGCCATTCGAGAGGCTGCGGGTCGCCGGCGGTGCCGGTCATTTCGACAATTTTGCGAATGGCGGGACGACCGAATTTTTCTTCGAGCTGACGCAGGCCGAGCTGAGCTGGCAGCGGTTCAGTGGCGCGGGTGGTGGGAGCGACGGCCAGCGTGAGGCCGAGGACGAATGACACGCTGGTGAGACGAATGAATTGATTCATGACGCGGACGGCGGTGGATGGACGGTAGCCGATCGCGGTAAGTATACCTGAACCCTGGGACGGGATCAATGGCTGGTTCCGGGGTTGGTTTTGGCGACTATTTTGAGCACGAAAAAAGGCACTCGGAACGAGTGCCTGATTCGAAGATGGGGGTGGGGGAGTGGGGGGAGGAGCCGGGCGGGCGTGAATTACGCTTGCGGGGCTGGGGCCGGAGCCGAGCCGTCGGTAGGGCGCTTCTCGTGCATGGAGAAGCGGAACTTGATTTTGCCCTTTTTGGCGGCATTGCGGGCCTTGCGGCGGGTGCGTTCCACGGGTGTTTCGTGGGCGCGCAGGCGGCGCATTTCGTCGAAGATCCCCTCGGATTCGAGTTTGGTCTTCAGACGTTTGAGGGCGCGATCAATGGACTCGCCTTTCTTGACTTGAATTTCGGGCATGGATGATGCGGTGCTAGTGGGTGGTAAAACGGTCAGTATGATAAGGGAAGGAGATCGGGTGTCAACCCCCGGCTTTTTACAGCTTGCGGGGGGCGACTTCGCGTTCGAGCCCTTCCTGAGCGAGGGCGCGAGCGGCGGCGGCATCGAGGACGTCTTGGCGGAGGTCGACGTGGCGTTTTTGCACCCACCAGAGAACGACGGGTGAGGCGATGAAGATGGAGGAGTAGGTGCCGATGAGGATGCCGGCGAGGATGGTGAACGAGAAGTCGCTGAGGGCGGGACCACCCATGAAGAAGAGGAAGAGGACGGTGATCAGGGTGCAGACGGAGGTCAGCAACGTCCGGCTGAGGGTGCTGCTGATGGCGTCGTTCATGATTTCGCGCAGGTCGCCCTTCTGGGTGGCGAGGTATTCGCGAATGCGGTCGAAGATGACGACGGTGTCATTGACCGAGTATCCGGCGATGGTGAGCAGGGCGCCGATTTGCAGGAGG
Source organism: uncultured bacterium (assembly GCA_903954065.1). Lineage (GTDB taxonomy): Bacteria > Verrucomicrobiota > Verrucomicrobiia > Verrucomicrobiales > V1-33 > CAJBME01. The sequence goes on along the minus strand of CAJBME010000115.1, from coordinate 4,047 downwards.
TTGATGTCGCGTCCAGTCAGGATGAGCAAGCCGACGCAGAAGACGAGGTCATGGAACAAGGCGGCGAGAGCGCCCAGCGAGAAGGCGAATTCGAAGCGAACGGTGAGGTAAGCGGCGATGCCGAGCACGCCGACGACGAGGGCGAGGATCGAGGTGCGGAGCATTTCGGTACCGATCTGGGGACCGACTTTTTCGATGTTGCCGCGGGAATCGGAGAGGTTTTCGCCGCTGGCTTTCTCGATGGCTTCGACGACGGAGATGCCTAAACCGGGGGAGGTACGGATTTCCAGGAAGGCACCGCCTTGAACGGTGTTTTTGGTTTGGGCGATGGCGCTTTTGTCGACCGATCGAGCGGCTGTTTCGGCCTTTTCCGAAGTGATATTGGGGTGGCCGGCCACGATGATTTTGTCTCCACCGCGCAGATCGACGCCGAGGGCGTCGCTGCGTTTGACGGCCACGAGGACAAGAACGGCGAGGGTGATGACGGTTGAGCCGATGACCCATGGCCGAGACGCTCCCATGAAGTCGAAGCGGCGGTTTTTAATCAGGTCGAGGAAGCTGATGTTTTTCAGGTTCGGGAAGTAGGCGAAGAGGGTGCGGGTGATGAGGAGGGACCCGAACAGGGAGGCGATGATGCCGATGGTCAGACTGACGGCGAAGCCTTTGATGGTACCACCGCCGAGCCAGAAGAGGATGACGGCGGTGATGAGCGAGGTCATGTGGCCGTCGAAGATGGCGGAGAACGCGCGATCGTAAGCGGCGTGGAGGGCGGCTTTGAGAGGTTTGCCCAGTTTGAGTTCTTCGCGCAGGCGTTCGTAGATGAGGACGTTAGCGTCGACGCCCATGCCGATGGTGAGGATGATACCCGCGATCCCGAGCATGGTCAGCGTCGAGTGGGTGATGGCCATGAAGCCGAAGAGGATGATGGTATTGACCAGCAGGCCGAAGATGGCGATGAGGCCGGCGGACCGGTAGTAGGCCATCATGAAGAGGAGGATGCCGGCGAGGCCGACCACGCCGGCGAGGATGCCTTGTTTGATGGTATCGGCGCCGAAGCTGGAGGTGACGCTGTTTTCGTTGATGACTTTCAGCGGGTTTTCCAGCGGGTTATTCAGGGCGCTGGCCAGTTCGGAAGCTTCTTTTTCGGAGAACGATCCGCTGATTTCGATATTATCGCTGAGGATGGCGCGGATGGTGGGGGCGGAGATGACCTCATTATCGACTTTAATGGCGAGGCCTTGTCCGATGTTGCCGGTGGTGGCGGCTTCCATTTTTTTGGCACCTTCCGGGGTCAGGTTGAGCAGTACGGCCCATCCTTTGGCGTCGAAGGCGGGACGGGCGATCTTCACGTCGCGGCCGGAGACGGCGGCTTGGTTGCGGACGACGATGGCGCGGAGGAAGTGAATTTTCGAAATGTTGAACGTATCGTCCTTGAACTTTCCGACGGCTTCGATGTAGCGGCCGCTGGTGACGTCGTCGGCGGAGCCGTCTTCGAAGGCGGCGGAGGCATCCACGAGGGCGGTTTTCCCTTCGAGGGTGAATTCGGACTTGGATTTGAGGGCGCTGATAGAACCGCGTAGGGTGGTCAGGCCTTTGGCTTTGAGGCTGGCTGCTTCTTGATCGGCGCCCTCTTTGACGCGCAGGAGCGGCAGCTCGACGTAGCCTGGTTCAATCAATGGCTCGCCCGGTTTTTTCTGGGCCAGGAGTTGGTCGCTCTGGGGGTGAACGAGGCGGAACTCAAGGCGGGCCACCTTTTGAATGACTTCGCGGACGGCATCAAAATCTTCTTTGCGTACGCCTGGCATTTGAATTTCGAGGCGATCGGTCCCTTGTGGGATGATGGCCATGTCGACGGTGCCGTAGGCATTCAGGCGTTTTTCGAGGATGGCGCGGGCTTGTTCCTGCACGGCTTGATCGACGATCCGTTCGCTGCCGTCTTCGGCTTTGGCGGGGTCGATTTTGACGGTGAAGGAGCTGCCGCCTTTGAGGTCGATGCCCAGCGGCACATTGCCGAAGAGGCGGCCGTCTTCGCCGCGTTGGTTGCCCTTGGTGAGGGTCTCGATGAGCTGACCGTCTTTGGGGGCGATGAAGACGTAGACGCAGAAAGCGGTGACCACGGCTCCGAGAATCGTGCCGTAGCGTCGTTTCAAGCGGTCGTCATCCGCCCCGAAGTAGAAGAAGAAGAGGGCGAGGACGGCGAGTCCGAAAAGGAAGACACTGATGGCAGTCATGCGAAGACGTGACGGGCTAGTTGTGGGGGTAAGCCGGAGGGGGCGTGGAACAAACGGGGAGGTGTATGTACTCTGGACCGGGCATCAGGCAAGCAGGGAAGTGGGGACCCCTTGGCGGGGTGATTTCTGGCGGTGGCTTGAGCTGATGGGGTGGTGGTGGCGGGGGGGGCGGCTGGATTAGGCTTTTTCGTCTTCGGACGAGACGTCGATGACTTCGGCTTCTCCGGATTTTTTGACGACGGCGGCCACGGCGGCCTTATCGAGCTTGATTTTGACGTTATCGGCAATTTTGAGGGTCAGAGTTTTTTCTTGGAGGCTGGAGACGACGCCGTAGAGGCCGCCGGTGGTCACGATATGGTCACCGCCTTTGAGGGCGGCGATTTGAGCGGCGAGTTCTTGTTGTTTTTGTCGCTGTGGGCGGATGGCGATGAAGTAAAACAGCACGAACATCAGGATCATCGGCACGATAGTACCCAGGAACCCGCTGCCTTGAGCTGTGGTCTGAGCGAAGAAAAGGATGGATGGGGTCATGGCGGAGTGGGCGTGGAGATGGTGTTTGTGTTCGTACGGGCAGACTGGTAACGGGCGATGAAATCGTCTTTGAACGCGCGGAACGAGCCTTTTGCGATGTGCTCTTGCGACTGGCGCATGAGTGTGAGGTAAAAGTGCAGGTTATGCAGGGTCAGGAGCCTCAAGCCGAGGATTTCACCAGATTTTATGAGATGGCGTATGTAGCCGCGGGAAAAGCCTGCGCAAGCAGAAGCCGTTCCCCCTTCTGGATCAATCTCGCGTTCGTCGAGGGCAAATGGTTTGTTGCGCAGGCTGATGAGTCCGCGGGTGGTGAAAGCGCCGCCGTTGCGCGCGATGCGGGTGGGTAGGACGCAATCGAACATGTCGACGCCGCGAGCGATCATTTCGAGGAGTTGGGGGGGGGTGCCAACGCCCATGACGTAGCGGGGTTTTTCTGGTGGGAGCAGTGGGGCGGCCCATGAGACGGCCTCCAGCATTTGTGCTTCGGCTTCGCCGACGCTGACGCCGCCGATGGCGTATCCATCGAAGTCCAGCGGCACGAGGTCGCGTGCGGCTTTTTCGCGGAGGTCTTGATAAATCGACCCTTGGACGATGCCGAAGTGTCGTTGGGGCTGCCCGTTGTCGCAGACGGGACGGGATTGGTCGATCCAGGCCCGGCAGCGCGCGGCCCATCGCTGGGTGAGAGCCAGGCTTTTTTCCGCGTAGTCGCGGCCGCAGCCGCTGGGCGGACATTCGTCAAACAACATGGCAATGTCCGACCCGAGTATCCCCTGAATTTCCATGGCCGTCTCCGGGCCGAGGAAAAGCTTTGATCCATCGAGATGGCTTTGGAAATGAACCCCTTCCTCTGTGATTTTGCGCAGGCCGCTCAGCGAAAATACCTGAAATCCTCCCGAGTCGGTGAGGATCGGGTGAGTCCATTGCTGGAACCGGTGGACCGAGCCAAACTGGCGGATGACGTCGAGCCCGGGCCGGATGTTCAGGTGGTAGGTATTATTAAGGATGATCTGAGTGCCGATTTCCTCCAGTTCGCGCGGGTGGGCGGATTTGACGGTGGCCTGGGTGCCGACGGGCATGAAGACGGGAGTCTGAACGACCCCATGGGCCAGCGTCATCCGGCCGGTACGGGCGGCGGTGGTGGCGTCGTGGGCGGTGATTTGGAAAAACGGATGAGTCACGGGCGGAGTGCCGTCATTGGGGCGGACGGAGGGCATGGTAGTGGTGCCTTGGGATGGTGGGCGAAAAGATTTTGCGAAAGCAGGCGGGGGAGGGGGTGAAGGAGGGG
>CAJBME010000114.1 GCA_903954065.1 uncultured bacterium | reverse complement strand
TGTGTTCGCCAAGGACGGCACCGTCCTTTCCGAAAGTAAGACGCTGAACTTCGACTCGAAGGAGGCGGAAGCCCGGCAGCGCGAAACCACGGTGCTCCTGGTGCTCTCGCACGCGGCGGATGCCTTCAACAACCGCGAGGTGGACCTGCGCCTCGAAGAAACCGTGCCCGGCACGGCCCAAACCGTCATTTACAAAACACACCGCCTCAAAATCCAAAAACCCTTCACCAGCGACTTCGATGAGTGAGAATCCCGAACCCCCGGCAACCGAGGAGATCTTCGTGCCCGAATCCCGGCCCCCCGGCCCCCTCGATGAAAAAATCCTCGCCCACTTCCCCGGGCTGGTGGTCCGCAAGGATCTGACCAACGGCCTGAAACAGAACGCCGTGGTGCCAACCTACGTGTTGGAGTACCTGCTGGGCCAGCATTGTGCGACCGACGACGCCGAGGTGGTGAAGGCCGGCCTAGAGTCCGTGCAAAAGATTCTGGCCAAGCATTACGTCCACCGCAATCAGGCGGAGTTGGTTAAATCAACCATCAAGGAAAAGGGGCGTCACAAGGTGATCGATAAGCTCGCCGTTGAATTGAATGAGAAGGGGGGATTTTACGAAGCGGTATTCACGAATCTTGGCATCAAGAAGGTGCCGATTTCCGACGACTTCGTCCGCCGCTATCCCAAGCTCCTGGTGGGGGGCATCTGGTGCATCATCGATGTGACCTACGAGGTCGCCGATGACCCGAAAGCAAGCCCCTGGCAAATCGACTCCCTCAAGCCCATCCAGGTGGCCAGTGTGGACCATGAAGCCTACATCAAAGCGCGGGCACAGTTCACCACCGAAGAATGGATGGATGTCCTCATGCAGAGCATGGGCTTTAACCCGGAAATGTTCGGCCGACGCGCCAAGCTGCTGACCCTGATCCGGCTGATTCCATACTGCGAGCGGAACTACAATCTGCTCGAACTCGGCCCGAAGGGCACGGGTAAGTCGCATATTTACGCGGAGTTTTCCCCCCACGGGATGCTCATCTCCGGCTCCGAGGTGACCACACCCAAACTTTTCGTCAGCAACTCCAGCGGGAAGATTGGGCTGGTGGGATATTGGGATTGCATCTGCTTCGACGAGTTCGCTGGAAAAGACAAAAAAGTCGATAAAGCCCTCGTCGACATTATGAAAAACTACATGGCGAACCGGACTTTTTCGCGCGGCATTGAACAGCTGACGGCCGAGGCGTCCATGGTCTTCATGGGCAATACGAGGAAGTCGGTCGCCTACATGCTGAAGCACTCGCACTTCTTCGAGCCGCTGCCGGACAAGTATATCGATTCGGCGTTTCTCGACCGCATCCACGCCTACAACCCAGGCTGGGAGGTGGCCCCCGTCCGCCACGAACTCTTCACCGATGGTTACGGGTTCATCGTGGACTACATCGCGGAGGTGCTGAAACACCTCCGTACCGAGGACTTCACCGGGGCTTACAAGAAACACTTCGAGATCGTCTCCGAGGTCTCCACCCGGGACCAAACGGGATTCGAGAAGACTTTTTCCGGCTTGATGAAAATCCTCTATCCCGACGGCCAGGCGACTGCCCAGGAAATCGAGGAGCTGCTCGCCTTCTCGATGGAGGCCCGGCGGCGGGTACGAGAGCACATCCTGCGCATCGACGACACGTTCAAGCGCCACGACTTCGTCTATCGCCCGCTCGCTGGAGGGGCGCCGGTGACAGTGCTGACGCCTGAGGAACTCCAGTACCCGACCTTCGCAGGCCCGCGCCCCAAGGCCTCGGAGGAATCAGCCCACCAGACGGCTGGCTCTCACACGGTTGAGACGCCTACCTTGGACCTCGGCGCCACTGCGGGGGCTACCCAGTCGACTAGGCTGGATTCCACGCCCCCGCCGCCTCAGCCGGGGCACGTGGTCGTTCCAGAGAATACCAAGGGCTGGAGCTACCGCCGTCTTTTTGCCCAGCATCTACAGGGCGCCAGTCAGATCAAAATCCGGGATCCGTATGTCCGCCACTTCTTCCAGTCCAGAAACCTGATGGAACTGCTCGAAATGATCCACGATCTGGTACCGGACGGCGACGAGGTCCAGGTCCATCTCGTCACCCAGTCCGACCCGGAGACGTGCGTGCGACAGGAAGAGCACCTGAACCAAATCACCGTGGCCTTCACCGGTTCGCGCGTCGCCTTCACTTGGGAGCTCGACCACGGCCTAGGGTTCCACGCCCGGAGTCTGACCACCGACTCCGGTTGGAAAATTTCCCTTGATCGAGGACTCGATATTTTCCAAAGATTTGAGTCCGGACCCTTCTCCCTAGAACAAGCCCTGCAGGAAGCTCGCTTGACGCGGGGGACGGAGATTACGTATTTGCGTGCTTGAAAGGGTGTATGCGGGCTAAGGCCCGTCACTCTCGATCCAGTAGTTTCCCTCTTTGCGTGTTTTAATACTGGTTTGATTTCTTGCCTGCCTGACCGCTCGTCGTGCGGGTCATGCAGCGTCCCGCTGCGCGCGCGCAGCCGGGTTCTTTGTAGGGACTATTCCGTGCACCCCTCTGTTTTACTCAGTTTCCTGAGCGTTTTTACAAAAAAGTTTATGTTTTCTTTTGGAATGACAACAAAAGTGCCACCCATGTTATGATCGTTATCAATGAGCATAGCAACAAACTTCGGGAAAAGGCAACGATTCATGAAGTCACATATTTCCGGGGCAACAACAGCGTAATTCGTCCATTTGTCACCGATGGTAGGACCTGCGCCCAATATACCTGCTTCATTCAAATAGACTCCGACATCGGTTACATCACCTGGCACATCGTATAAACTAATTAATTCAAGCATGCAAGGATCGTCTGCGTCACTTAAGAAGTCATACAGCCATGTAGGTGGGCTACCATTGAACAAAGAGTCCTCATAATTACAGCAGTAGTTGCTATATGCCGCGCCCATTTTCAAAAATGCATTTTCTATTTCGTTGATGGTACTGCGTTCAATACATCCGAAAGAACTCATATCTTTTATAAGCCATTCTCCATAAGAATCCAAAACGATATAAATACTCCAATCAGCAGATATAGGATTCTTGAAGTGACTCAGAAGAAGATTTGAATTTTCCAGACACATTCCATTTTCCTTTATAGATTTCAAATGCATGGAAAAGTCATCCTTGTCCTGCCGAATTCTACTGAGAAAACGCTCTTCTTGATTTTGACTGATAAGCGGGAACGACTGAGCTATTTGCGCACGAAAATCTTTAAACTCATCAAGAAATACGGAGGAGCGGGGAGGCGACAAAAACAATTCTGGTTTCTTCAGTCTCCGGGTGATGCGGTAAATATCTTTTAGATCGTCACAAACTACAATGCTACAGCGTCCTGATAGCAACGCATCCATTCCTTTGGTGCTTAAAGAAGCGCTGTCTTCGTCATTTACAGTTGTTAATCCTTGGAGAAAAAGTTTTCCCAAGTGATTGGAAAGAGAGTGAGCAGCGCCATCACTCAGCTTGTTTAACCCCGAAAGATCCATGTCACCTTCATGTTTGGATAGAAAATCCGCAACAGCATCACTTATAGAGAATAATCCAGAAAGATCGATGTCGCCTTTTTTGCAGGATAAAAATTCTGCGGCATTCTCATTCAAGCTAGTTAATCCGGAGAGAATAAGATCATCTTTAGTCTTTGATAATGCCGATGCGGCAGCGTCCGTAAGATCCAACAATCCTGATAAGTCCAGATACCCTCCCTTTTGCGAAAGAAATTCAGCAGCCTTATCGCTAAGTGTTGTCAAACCTGATAAATCCAAGTACCCACTGTGATTGGCAAGGGCGGCGGCATCAGTGTCTTTTAAATTATTGAGTCCGGAAAGTACAAGCGCTCCCTTAAGATGAGATAAAGAAATGAAAGCATTGGCGCTTAAGCTTGTAATGCTTGGGAGAATAATAGCCCCTTCTTTTTGCGAAAGTGATTCAGCAGCATCATCGCTTAGGGTTTCTAAGCCAGCGAGCATTAAATAGCCGGTATGGCTCGAAAACAAGGCGGCCATGGAATCGCTCAGTAAGGTTAGACCCGAAAGATCCATGTTTTGTCCCAGGGAGACAAGATAAACCGCAGCAGCTGGATCTATTTCGGTAAATTCTGAGAAATCATATTCACCAGAATCAGCTAATTTTTCAGCAATTTGTTTAGTAAGAACTTTTTTATTCATTTCTTTGTAATGGGTATGTATAATGTCTAAGATTAAAAAACGAATACAACCTATTCTATCGCTTTTATGATACTGCGCTGGGGGTGCACGAATCACAAAGGCCAAATCATTGAATTTACCCGTCGCTTTTTAGCGAGGGGGAAATGATGAATGGGCTTAAGACGGCAGTATCGGGAGACTGATGAGGGAGTCATGAAGAGGGGGAAGGTCTAGGGTGACTTATTAAAATGCGAAGTGAATGAATACTAGGAAGTGCGCTACATTTTATTATCGTCAACATTTTTCTTATAGGCTCACTGGGTCGAGAGGGCTGGGTGCGCTCCCTTGCAAAGGGTCTTGTCTGCTGAGGTGGGCCCCAAAACTCGGGCCAGAGCCTGAACGATGATCGTGATTTTCGTCCCGATCACGTGTGGTGCGCCGACATTTGCCGGTCAGCAATGGTCAGAGTGAGGCTGCCATCTCCGCTTCGCTTCTGTTTGCAAGCACCAAGGCCAGGAGGGCATGCCTTCTTGTGCGCGGCGATGGACTGGCATGCACGCTTAGTGCCTAGTTGGGCGGTTTCCAACACCATCGAGAGCGGCCTCAATAGCCGGTTCCATCGCCGCTACGCCTTGAGGCCCCACCAGGCTCTCGGCAACCTCCCCCCGCAGCCTTCCACGAATACTGGGCCATAGCCCCTTCGCGGCCCACTCCGCTGCTCCGTGGTCTGCTCCGCCTTTCGTTCCAAGTTCCAAAAAGCGCACCGTCCCTCCAAGATCAACACTTCACCATTGCCACCACCTCCGCGCTGCAGTACGCCTTTCCTACTTGATTTCATCATCACTTATTGTAGGAGCCCAGTCGCCGGACTCTCGCTTCCAACTCACTATCCGTGTTGATCAGCAATTCTTGTTTTCAGTTGCCGCCGCGTACGGGTGATGCCACCCGCCCCGAACAATAGCTCGTTTTCGTCCACCAATTACCCGCCGCCGACATATGCTCTTGGATACAGCTAATACCACGGTGCTACATTCTATCGCCTCTCTGAGTGACGAAACCATACTAGGCTTCTTGCCCATTCCGGAGAATGATGTGGAATCGATACTTGCAAGCGTGCAGGCCGCCATCAGAACACGAGGCAGCGGCGAAATCATTTCGCTCCTCGATGAAGCCCCTGCAGCCACCGCTTACGCGATGGTCGTCGCTGCCTCACGCACACTCACGGAAGGCGGCCAGTTCTGGCCGGCTCTCGTCAACGACCTCGGGCTCAATGTTGCAGTCCAACGTCGCCAAGGACTGGCCGAGCATTTTAGGATGGTTTGCGACTTCTTAGGGATGGTGCCAGGTACGTTGGAAGACACTCGTTACACCATCGCGGCGCCCCTCATTTTTCAAGCTGGTATTCTCCACTATTGGCGTAAGCCGCTGGCGGACGCGCTGCGGCAAACTTTGCGCTCAACGCCACCCCCAGATCTCGAGGACGAAAGAGCCATGCGATTTTTCGTTGGGCATTTGTTGAATCATATTCATAGCCAGAATCTCCTCTGTCAGTTGCTGAAAACCCCCGTCGGCACGCTTTTGTGCCGTCGTCTCATTAGGGCCTATGTGACCGACCATTGGGAAGTCCTTCCGGTCTATCTCCAAGGGCCTCTTCGCGAAGCCTTCTCGGAAATCGGACGCGGTGCTGTCTTGCGTTCACCTTACGTTGCTTTTGATGAAGCCCGGCGGGAAATGGTGATCGTACTGCCTGCACAAAGTAACAGATGGGCTTCTGAATCCTCCATTTGGCAGATCAACGACCGGCGCTATTCCGGACGCAGAGAAACCAGAGTTCCCACAAGCGATTTGGACTCCTCCCACGCGACGGCGACGGTCGGATTACGCCATCTCCTCCGCGGTGCTTCTGATCAAAAATTCAACCTCTCGGTCGGCCTCGGGGCTGAGAGCCCGTTCCGCATCTTTCGCAGGGATACCGAGCGTGAAAAAAGAATCACTAGTTCTGATACCATTGATTTGCCTGTTGGCGCCTATGTTGTCGCTATGGCACCGGAAGTACTGACCAATGATGAAGAGTGCGTCATCCGATGCGATGGGTTCCGGCTTTTGGAATTTGACCTTCGTCCCGGGGATAATCCCCTGACGATTCATCGCGGGAGCGACACGTGGACGATTACGCCGCTGTTGCAGGCCGGCTTCTACTTGGACCGCGGTCACACTAAAACAGTGCAGCTCGAAGGCGACGACCCGCTCCACTACGGTGATGCATTGGGGTTGGTTGCCTACTTCCCTACGTCTTCCATTGAGCACGGTACAGCTTGGACTTTTCGGTTCACTTGCGTCGATGCGAGTCTCGACGTGGTCAAGCCTCTTCCTCCGCCAGTGGAAGTGGGATCAGCTTATTCTTTTGATGATTCCCTGAAAGGCCTCACAGACGACATCCTTACCCGATTATCACCAGGCATCCATAAACTGGAAATGACCCTTTCTCACTCACGTGGCACCGTGTCGCGCTCGTTGTGGTATTGGCGCGGTCTGACGCGCATTAGCGACGTATCGGGTTTCCTTTGCCATACGCAACCTCTCAACATCGACTACTCAGCTTCTCGGGGAGTCTATCAGTCTGACGTCGGATTGGCCTTTGAAACGCAATACCACGCGCCCTTCGTCTTGCTTGTTCTACGAAAGACAAGAGCGACCCTGAAACTGCCTCATGCGGGTGTAAAACTCAGTATATTTGAGCTTGGGAGCGAGTGGGAGGATGAGCCGAATCACAAACAGACTCTGGTCGTCTCCGACGACGACAAGCGACTGGTTCGCTTGAGGGCTGGAGGATTTCAGCGGTGGACGATCCGAGGCAATGATCGTGAGCTTGCTTTCCTGGACGCCGCTCACCAGGTGCGAGTTCTCAGCCTATCCGGGATCGCTCATGAAATGGGCGGCGCAGGCCGCGTATGCGCGGTTTCGGAACGGGGGCGCATTATACCGCTCGCAACACTGGCGCGGCCCCTTCTGGCTTCTACTCCGCGTCGCACCGAAGATCATGGGCGAGGGCAGGAGATTTGGAGCTTTGAAATACCCAAAAAGGATCTCTGCGGCCTAGCCGTCATCCTGACGAATCTCACAGACGAACCGGATGCACCCGCCTCCGACCCCATTCCCATCGTTCAGGTTGAGAACGACGTTCTCATCCATCACGAGACAACCGCCGCCAACGAGAATATCGTCATCAGGACACAAGACACGCCCGGTCGAAATGGAGCCCACAGTGATGTAGGCGATGCCTTGCCAAGTGCCGAACATGTGCGGTCTGCGGGAGCCGACACTCTTAGGGTGGAGGTGCTGCTCACTCTCGCGCAATTAAAGGACGAATTGTGGACACTTGATTTTGTTCGTCTTGGCGCCAATGACGACGATTGGCTCCCCCTGCAATGCAAAGAGGTGCATGGAGCCTCCTCAATGCGCTTAATAGCCTCAGGAACGGGATTCACACCGGAAGAGGGCACTTGGTGGCGGCGACTCCGCCAACCGAAAGCAACCACTACCGTTACGGTGGGGCAATTGCAGCGCGGACTGGTCGCCGCGCGCCACCTCCTTGCTTGTAAATATCCAGGCTCTGTTTGGTACGCGTATGGCACCAAACTTGAGAATTTGCCGACTGTGCTCTCCCAGCAGTCTGTCGCAACCCCAGCCTCCGGCGAGCCCAGTAAGGCGATGATCTGGTGGACTGAAGGCGCGGCGGAACTCGTCGCCTATGCTTCTTCGGATTCTGCCCCCGTCGCAAGACAGTTCCTGTTTGGATGCAGGCTGCCGGCCCTTTGCCTGCCACGCTCGCTGGTCCGAGTCCTCGGCGCGCGCCGCAGCGCCTCACCAGTTCTGCGCAGTTTGGACATACCGGCTCAAATAAATGCCGCCGGTGGTTTAAAAAGCTACATCTTGCAGGGCATCGATGAAATGACGGTAGACGAGAATCTCGTCTTCGCTTACGACAACTTCCAGAAGGTCGCCTCAGGTCGAGACGTCGATTTTCGCGACTTTTCGCTCAACACATTTCTCAACGGCGTTGCTGGAGGGAAACCCGGTCTTGGAAATAGGACTGAGGAATTGAACGAGCAGCGCATGAGGCTCCAGGTGACACGGCTTCTGGGCCCGGAACATCTACTGGCTTCGACCAGAGCGTTGAATCGTCGATGCCGGCCCTTTGCCACATTAGCCAAGGACGATATTCAAAACCCACTCACGAGCCATCTCATCAGTCTTGAGTCCTTATACCACGGCCTTGAGACCATCGCCCCTACGATCTCCTCCCTCGTTGACTGGGATTTGCCAGGGCACAACTATTGGATGCCCCCTCTATTGGATGGGGCGGTATCGCAAAAGGTGGCCGGGCTGACTTGGTCGCTGGCTGCCGCCACCCGCCTCAGGGCCCATGGACGCTTAAGCGACAAAGATTTCGAGACCTTGATGCGAAAGCTTTTGCTTACAGGATCTGCAAATTCCAATGATGTTGTGAGACGGCGGCTTTGCATGCTTCTCAGTCTCGGCCCCGAACTCTTTGCCTTCTACTTCGGCCTTTTTGATCTTCTCTTTCTCGACTAACTCCCGAACGCGCATCACCACTCTCTGATTATGGCTGATCCTATCGAAATCGATCCTGTGCAATTACAAAAGGACCTGCAGGACCGCATGAGGAGGTACCTGATGACGGCTCTCCCTATCCACCCGCGGTTTCCCGGATTGCGAACTGCGGCCGATAAAGAACTCTCTGGTGCCTCAGTTCTCGTCAAAGGGCCATATCTGGAGTCGCTACCTGACTTTCCAAAAGCTGAGTCGCTGTTTGATCTTGTCGAAGGGAATGTCTTCCACGCCGGCTTCCGTGCCCTGGAGAACCACGTTCTCCATCGCCCACTTCACGCTCACCAAGCTGAGGCGCTTAAGAGCGTGGTGGTCAAACAAGAGAATGTAATCGTCGCTACAGGAACCGGCTCGGGCAAGACCGAGTGTTTTTTACTTCCCTTGGTGGATGCGCTGCTCAAGGCGAAAGTTTCGGGGCAACCTGGCATCCGTGCGATCTTGGTTTACCCCCTGAACGCCTTGGCCAATGACCAGCTATACCGTCGTATCGTCCCTCTGCTTGTGCATCAACTCGGGGACTTCGGAATTACCGTAGGCCGCTACACAGGCCAGACAAAACCAGGCATGACACGGGAGAAATGCCAAGAGCAATACCTTCAGGATGCGTTTTTTAAAACAATGTTCGGCTCCTCGATCCCGAACACTTGGCTGCTATCCCGCGAGGAAATGCTGCAGACGCCCCCGCATGTGCTGGTCACCAACTACGCGATGCTGGAACATCTGTTGCTGCTGCCACGGAACGCTCCGCTGTTTCGTGGAGCCGATCTCAAGTTTTTGGTTCTTGACGAGGTTCATACCTACAGCGGGGCTCAAGCCACGGAGGTGTCGCTGCTCCTTAGAAAGCTCCGCAATCGTTACGCGGCGGACTCCAAAATCCGCTGCATCGGAACCAGCGCGTCCCTAGGATCGACGGAGGAATCCCGCCAGAAAGTTATTGACTTCGCTGGTCGACTTTTTGGCTTTCCGTTCGACCGAGTCATCACCGCTAAGCGCCAGCCCCATCCACTTTTGGCTCTGGGGCAGCCCGAGCGCTGCTTGACGGCAACTCAGTGGATCAAAATTCACGAAACTCTCCGACGAATTCGGCTGATTGAGGACGAGCCGACGCGACGGGAAACATGGAACAATGAACTGATGGAGGCCGAAATTGACCTGCTTGTCGATGATAGAAACAGTTCACTCAGTGCCCTCCTTTGTCAGGCGCTCTCCCAAGATCACTCGGTCCGAGCGGTGTCCAATGTGTTGTCTGAAAGTGGCCTTCAAAGCCTGGACTTTCTGGCCAAGCGTATCTTCCCGCACTCCATCCTAGAGCAGGCGCGTGAAGCATTGACAGCGCTGGTGGCAGTGTGTGCCTATGCACGCCATGAGGATAATACTTTTCCCCTCCTTCCCACACGCTACCACCTTTTCACGCGCGGAATCGAAGAGGCAACGATAGAGTTAAGTCACCCAAGACAGAATGCCGAGAATGCTCACAAAATATTATTTCGGAGAGAATTTATTGACCATGAGAGTCATCTCCCCCGATATTGCCTCCTGACCTGTCGCAAGTGCGGAGAATTATACTTCGAAGCGTACGAAAAGGGGCAACGACTCGTACCCGAACCCGTTGGCAAAGGTTGGAAAAGGTCGATCTTCTGGCTTAAGCCAAAGGACTCGCACGTGCTCCCATCAGACACGACGGAGCAGGAAGCAGAGGAGCAAAACTCCCCCCTCCAAGTTTTTATCAAGCTGCAGGAGGGCATCGTGAAGGATTTTCTCGATCCGACAGACGACCCACACGAGTGGCTGGAGACACACCGTGCACGCATGCACCAACCTGGAGTCGCCGAATGTGAAGCGAACCCCAACGCGCAGCCTCGAGTTCTGTTGTGCGAATCCTGCGGCTCGAGATCGCCCTCCGAGATCATCACCGCATTTCACCCGGGTGATCAGGCTCTTTCATCGACAATCTGTGAAGTCCTGTATCGACATCTACCCGCCGCGAGGAATCCGAGCGAACGCCTCAGGAAGCCGGGCCGTGGCCGCAATCTGCTCGTTTTTAGCGACAATCGTCAGGATGCGGCGTTCTTCGCCCCTTACTTCCAGCGGAATCACGAAGACATAATGCTTCGTCGGGCCATCGTGAAACGCCTTCGCCGGAGCGGCGCCGAGTCCCCAGATACCTTCGCGGCCGACCTGTCCCATCCGGACTATTTGCTGTCTTTGGGGACAACAAATGCGGAGGGCGATCCTGCTTCTCGGCCCGAACTACCGCAGCTCATAAAGGGAAAAATTTTTGCGGAGTTCTGTTCACCAGGAGGCGCCCGCATTTCGCTTGAGGATCTTGGCCTTGTTGTCATTGATTATGATATCGACATTGATGCGGTGGCCCAGGCCGCGCGGGTCCCGGCGCATCTGGGGGGTTCCCTCATTCGCTGGATCTTGGACTCAATGCGCCTTAATCGCGCTATCTCGATGCCGAGCGGCGTGCGCGCTGACGATGAGTTTATTTGGGTCGCTTACGCCCAGAACGATCGACGGTACTCCTTGGAGCTCGAGGATAAAGAGTCGCGGTTTCGCTTTATACCAAGTCGCCGAGCCGATGGCTCTGTATTTAAAAACAGATACGTCGAAGTATTGAGGGACAAACTTAGGATAGACGACTGGGAGGCCCTCCTGCGTCGCATTTGGCAAACACTCGGAGAAGAGGACAGTCCGAACGGGACCGTGCTTATATCGGATCCCGAAGGCTCCACTGCGAAAGTGGTGGATCACCGTTACTTGCGCATCCGCGAATATGGCAGCGAATTCCCGATTTTTCGATGCAACAAATGCACTCGTGTCAGCTCATATTCGCTGAATGGCATCTGCACACAATGGCGCTGCACCGGACACACCGAGAAGGTGGGTATCGATGAGTGGGCGGCCGAAATGTCCCGCAATCACTACCACTTTCTCTACTCTGTTCTCGA
This sequence comes from uncultured bacterium, assembly GCA_903954065.1. Lineage (GTDB taxonomy): Bacteria > Verrucomicrobiota > Verrucomicrobiia > Verrucomicrobiales > V1-33 > CAJBME01. The sequence goes on along the minus strand of CAJBME010000114.1, from coordinate 3,848 downwards.
CGAATTGCCATCAGTCATTTCTCGGGAGCATACAGCAGCAATCGCCGCAGAATTGCGTGAAGGGATCGAAACAGAGTTCAAGTCGGGTAAGATTAATCTGCTCTCATGTTCCACGACAATGGAGATGGGCATTGATCTTGGCGACCTTGAAGGAGTTTTTCTGCGTAATGTGCCTCCGGACATATCCAATTACCAACAGAGAGCGGGGCGTGCTGGAAGACGGGCCCAAGCCGCTCCGGTGAGTATCACTTATTCGCGTAATCGCCGGTACGACCAAGATGTCTTCGAAAATGCCGATGAGTTTCTCGCCAAACAACCGAAGACCCCGTTTGTCCATCTTGGGAATTCCCGGCTGTTTCAGCGACATCAGTTTTCAATCTTGCTTTCGTTTTACATGGCCAGCTTGGGCTTGTCCGGAAGCGGAATTCAAATCGGCCAATTGTTTGGTTTACCTAAGTTCGTGCTTCGCCAAGGGACGCTTGGAGCCGAAAATGAAGGCATCCCTGAATTCACTGAAGAACAACAAGAACAGCAGATTCGCTTTCTCGCTGATTGGCTCAAGGGACCCTCAGCGCAACAGCCCAAGCGTCTTACACTTGATCTCTTGCAGTCACTCCAATCAGACCTAAAAGACGATGAAAAGAAGGCATTGCAACAAGCGCACGACAACTTGGAGAACGCGTTTCTCGAATCATTTCGCAACCTCTCCAGAACGTTTGGTGACCGCTTTCGTCACTATATGGGGGCCGCCCAGGAGCTTCATGAAAAAGGAAGGCCGAGTGACAGCATGCGTAACCGGTCTTATCGATGGGCGAACCAGCCCATCGTCAACGTCCTGTCGAAATACGGGCTTATACCCACGTATTCCTTCCCTGTGGACAGCATCGAGCTGGAGGTTCTCCTAGGGCGATATGAGAAGCATCAACAGATTGAGCTGAACCGAGACGCCCGTCAGGGGATTGTCGAATACGCACCAGGAGCAGAAGTCGTGGCCAATGGCCGTGTCTGGACCTCCCGTGCCATCTCACAGCACCCAAGGGAATTCATGCCCCCATTTTACTACAAGATATGCGCTGTCTGCCGACACATTGAAGCATGGGAGGACAAAAGCCTCATCCCTGGAGCCTGCGGAAGCTGCGGCGAGCCGATGACCGCTCGCGTTAGCACGTTCATCGAGCCACGTGGCTTCACGACCTCTGTTGACGAAGGGGCCGGCAAGGAACCGGGGCCCCGCCGTCAGATTGCTCCTTCGGCGCTTGAGACGCAATTGATCGGAAATGCTCCCGAACATCACTTCCGCGGCAGCGATTTGCATCGCGTTGATTGGGCCTTACAGAACGCACAAGACGGACGTATGGTCGTGATCAATCGCGGTATTGGCCATGGTTTTATGAAATGCGGTTGCGGGTACGCCCACACCGCCACGCCCAGACGGAAGCAAACGGAACCACACAAAAATCCGTTCACCGGCGTAGATTGTAAGCTAAAGCCATCAGCTTGGAGATTTGATCTTGCGCATACATTCCACACAGATGTGATGCAGATCCGTTGTAAGGTTCGCGTTCCAGACCCCGCATCCCAAAACCTAAATCCCGACAACGACGAGCGGCTTTTGGCACGTGAAGGGGTCGCACGGTCCGCATGCGAAGCCGTTCGCCTTGCTTGCTGCCAACTGTTGGAGATCCCAGAATCGGAAATTGCGGCTACCTTTCGCTGGCTGTCGCACAATGGCCTCGAGATAATCTTATTTGATAATATTTCCGGCGGGGCTGGCTACACGGCAAAAATTTTCGATCTTCCCGCATCGAAGATTCTCAGCTATGCGCGTAACGTCATTCTGAATTGTCAGGAGCAATGCTCATCCTCCTGTTCGCATTGTCTTCGCAGTTATTCAAACCAGCAATATTGGGACGCTTTTCGACGCCTGGAAGCCATGGCCTGGCTTGCCGACGTCTTACAAATGAAGCGCGCGGATCCTCGAATTCAACTAGGGGCCCAGGTGATCCAACGAGCAGAAGTCTTGGATCTATGTGACAAGGCCTCTAGGATTGTGTTGACCGGCGCGCGCCTGGGGGAGTTCACTGGCGGCTTGGATGCTGATGAACACGGGAACGAATTGCCGATCGCAGATGCGTTCAAAGAGTGGAGTCGTCTCACCAGCTGGCTTTTGCAGGGTGCTGTCGTAATTTTGAGGTGCAAAATTTTGCCCGATTTTCGTGATTTGTCTATGCCTAGAGCCCGCCGCTTTGCTGAAGTGTTGCTGCCGTATATTCGAACAGGTCGTTTGATAGTCGAACATCTCCCCGACTTGCTCACTGAAGGAGATGTTGATTGCCCGACTGCCTACATCGTTGATCGTTCGACAAACACGGTTTCGCTTATTTATGACGTTAATCCTGCAGGTTCCATACTTGAGGACATGTGGTCGGAACATCTGCTCATCAGAAAGTTGAACCGAGAGGAGGGTTCCCCAGACTTCAAATCAGGAACGGCGCTGAAAGCTGAGGAGCTCGACCGCCCCGAATCTATAAAGCGTTCGCACTACAAATGCGGCGATCCTCGAATGATTGCAAAGGACTTTGCCGTTTTAAATGGCAAGCACCTAGTGCATATTGAAATCGTTGATCGTTACGCTGTGGCATCAAGCTCGAGCTGCAATTCATTGCGGCTATTTTTGATAGAACTAAGTAAATCCTGGGCAGGCGCGCCGAAGTCACTTAAGATTGTATACGGTCCAACACCGTCGCAACACATACGGTCAGAGTGGATTCAATCCATGACAAAAACTATAGCCTCGCTAAAGACTGTTGAGTCGCTCCAATCTATCGAGGTAAGCAGTGAGTTAAGGGGGGCACTCGACAGCGCAATTTCCACGACCGGCGGGTGATTTTGGATTATTCGGACGGCCCTACCGTTGGGGATTCCAACGTAGTAAGCGAGCCTGTTTCAGCGCGACCGCGCCGCGCCGTACGTGCCTCGCCGCCTCTGAAACGAATTGTCGTGGAACTGACAGGCGGCATTGATCTTCTGATGGATCCGCAGGAGGACACCCGAATGTATGTATTTGAACACTCTGCCGAGCGATCGTAAGAATCATCTAAGCCAACACCATCGAGAGACGGATAAGGGGCGGCTTGTGTTTGGTTGTACCGCGTCCCGTAAAACCGAGCGTCGCACGCGACAGGTCACGGTGTGTCGGTCTGAAGTCCTGCTCGCTGGGAACCCGTGCTAGAGTCTGTCCAGACTCAGGCGAGGGAGATGCGTTTTGTGACGGGGGAAGTGCCGGCGATGGCGACCATGGATTGACCGTGTTTCGCGAAGCCGCGCCTAGTTCTAGCGGAGCTGTACCGAGTGTTTATCGGCAGCGGTATTTTGGCCTGCGGCGGGCGGCGTATCGAAACAAAAGTGTGGGTGGACTCGTTCAACGCGGTGCCTTGGTTCAATTGGAGGTAAGCGTCTCAGCAGTCCATGTTGGCGTCAACGTCGGTGGCGCAGGTCGGAGGTTGGAAGGCGGCAGTCGGTCCCGGTCGGCAAGTCCTCGGTTGAGCGGTGGCCGGAGGGGTTAAGCAGCTGGTTGGCCTGAACGGTGGCGCAGCCAGGCGGCGGGTGTCAGCGAGGGCACCTCGTAGGTGGTGCCGTTGGCTAGGCGTGGGAGGACGTCGGCGAGGTACTCCCTGGGATTGATTCCAAGGCGTTTTGAGGATTCGATGACGCTGGCGATCGCGGCGACGCGTGGGCCGGCCTCCCAGCTGCCGACGTGCATCCAGTTCTTGCGACCGAGCACGAGCGGGCGCACCGAGTTTTCCGCCCAGTTGGTGTCGAGCTCGACCTCTCCATAGTCGAAGACG
>CAJBME010000113.1 GCA_903954065.1 uncultured bacterium | reverse complement strand
CGGAGGAGCGGATTCGTACTCGCCGACGAGGACGTCAGCGCTCCCGGGCCAATTGTGGAAACCGGGGCCGGCGTACCCGGCTACAGTGGCGGCGCCGAACGCCTCTCCGAACGTCTTTTTTTGGGATGCGAATCACCGGTTTCGTACTCGCCGACGAGGACGTCAGCGCTCCCGGGCCAAGTGTGGAAACCGGGGCCAGCGTACCCGGCCAGCGGGACGTAAACTTCGCTGTCGAGCCCTGATCCGACTCCGTCGGTTAGCGGCGCTGTTGGGGCAATTCCTATGGTTGCGGGTAGGCGTTGTCTCTGTGCGCGGTTTCTGGTGTCTGGACATAAAAAAACCGGCCCTGTGAGCAGGGCCGGTTTCTTCAGCGTATCCGCACTTTTACTTACCGAGCGGGTGTTCCTTCAAGATTTCATCCACCATGTAGAAGATGGCGCGGTCTTTGGTTTCGGCGCGCACGGCTGCGACTGCTTCTGGTTTAACCACGGGCAGGTCGTTGCCGAACGATTGATTGACGTACGTCAGCACGGCCGCCAATTCTTCATCTTTGAGGAGAGGTCCAAATCCCATCATCGGTGGCGTGCCTTTTTCTGGGCCATACGTTTGTCCTTGGAATTCCATTGCCCCGTATAGTCCTTTGAGCACGATTTTGATGGCGCGTTTTTGATCGCCCTCGAGCCATTCGCTCTTGGCCAACCCGGGATAGAATCCACTGACCCCCTTGCCATCGGCTTGGTGGCAGGTGACGCAATGCGCCTCGCGAGCGTAAACTTCTTTGCCGAGGGCATAGAGTTTCAGGTCGTCTGCGGAGAGGTCTTTTTTCGTCGGGCCGTAGCTGGCACCTGGCTTCACGCGCAGGCGGGCTTGCAGCACGGCATTGTTCGCCTCGGCGCCTTCGGGCAACGAAACGAGCTGTTTCATTGTTTCTTTGTAGCAGTAGTCGATGTAATAATCTTTATCGGTACTGACCGTATTGGCGAGCTCCAGTGCCTTGAGGGTGTCTGTGCCGCGGAAGAAACTGACCGCGCGCACTGCCTCGAGGCGGACCCGGGGGGCTGGGTCGGCCACCGCTGTCGTCAGCAGATCCAGTGCCGTCGGCACACGGTCACGCCAGTAGCAAAGGACCCGTACCGCTTGAGCCCGGGCCCGCGGCTCAGGTGAGGCCAGTACTGCTTTGAGGAGGTCGAGATTGACCACGTTGTGCCACTGGTGGACCCAGAGGGCCTCGAGCCGGTGGTGTTCATATTCAGGTGCCGCTTTATCGAGGTTCTTTTCCCATTGCTGCACGGCCGCGATGACTGCTTTGCTGTCATGGGTATCGAGCTCGATTTTGGCGCGCAAGCGCACGTCGTTCTCGTGTTCTGCGAGCAGCTTGACGAGGTTTTCGATTGATTCGCCGTGGACTTTTTTGGGAGTCAGCAGCGGACGGCTGGGGTAAGTCAGGCGGTAGATCCGGCCGTGCTGGTGATCGCGGTTGGGATCGCGCAGGTGGTGTTGCAGGTGGCCGATGAGCATTTGCGACCAATCCATGACGTAGATCGATCCATCGGGTGCCACTGCCATGCCGCTGGGGCGGAAGTTAGGGTTTTTCTGCACATCGGTCTGCAGCAACGCAGGCTCGAGAGTTTCTCCTTTCAATCCGGCGCCGTCTTCACTCATTTTCGCGCGGAAAATCCCCTGAAATCCGATGACGTTGGCATTGAGGAAGTCATTTTGCCAGTCATCGGGGAAGTGACGGCTGCTCAGAATGGCCGTGCCTGCACATGGACGCGACGGACGCCCCCAGAATTCTTTCATGCCACCGTGGGCTCCACTGTCCAGATGGCCGCTGAAGGCCGGGCCAAAATAGTTCGAGTTGCCCGTGGCATCCGTGATCAAATCATTGCCCCACCGGTCAAATACCCGGCCGTGTGGGTTGGCAAATCCATACGGAACATGCCGCATAAACCGACTTGTCCGCGGCTCATACCGGAAAATAGCTCCGTCCACATTGCGCACCGGACCGTGAATCGTCTCGACATTGGTGCGGTGGAACACACCGTCGCTGAAGTATAAGGCTCCACCCGGTTCGTAACAAATCGAGTTTGTTTCGTGGTGAGAATCAGCCGCATCCAAGCCGTGCACAATCCGCTCTTTCCAGTCACCTTTGCCGTCACCGTCGGTGTCGCGAACAAACCACATGTCCGGTGATTGCATCACCAACACGCCGTCTTTGTACAATTGAAAGCCCGTTGGGCAGTTGAGCCCGTCCAGGAAGGTCGTGCACTTGGTGAATTTTCCTGTCTGCGGGTCGATGTCAAATACCAGCAGCTTGTCAAATACCTTGGTGGTCGGGGTGGTTTCCGGATAGTTCGGCCAAGCGGCCACCCAGAGGCGGCCACGCGTGTCGAAATTCATCTGCACTGGATTGATCAAATCAGGAAATTCGTTTTCTGATGCGATGAAATCGACTTTCACTCCTTCCGGGGTGGAGAGGTGTTGCAGCGTCTCGGGGCCTTCGAGGTACGGCACTGGTTCCGGGCGATTGGCTGGAACGGCTGGGACTGGAGGCAGATTGTCATCGGCGACGACGAGGGACTGGCCGCGCGCGGCTGCCCACACGGCTTTGTCGCGGTTGGCTGTTTTGACATCGCGTTGGGCCAACTCCGCGCCGAGCACGGTGGCGTTGTCGATACCGTTGTTCGGATCCTTGGCGTCCGCATAGGCGATGCGCGACCGCTGACCGAAGATGTTATACTGGTCAACTGTGCGGTACCGGTGGTGCCATTGGGTGTTTTTATCAAGGACGGCGGCCCGGATTTTTTCGACAGCTGGATCAGTGGCGGCAGGTGCCTCCTTGCCGAAAATCTCCTTGAACTGGACGGTGGCCAGCGCTTTGTCTCCGTCTTCGTTTAGATGAACGCCATTGATAGTGAGTGGTTTGGCTTCTTTCTCATACAGCTCACGAGATGGCTGAAAAAGATCGATGAAGGGCACTTTGTTGGCCGCCGCGACCTCGGCCATGGCCTGACTGTACATTTCCAGCTGGCGGTTGTTGGCTGAGCCGTCCGGATAGTTGGTTGGATCCTGCAGGTTTTCATGGGCTGTGGGTGAGAGCAGCACAATCCGCGGTTTGCCCCGGCCGTAGTCAGCCGCCAAATGTTTCTTCAGGTACGCGTCCAGAGCGTTTTTGAAATCAGCCAAGCCGGCTTCGCCCTTGAATGATTCGTTGAACCCCCAATAGGCTAAAATGACGCTCGCGTGAAAATCAGCGCCCGACGTGTAAACGACATCCGTATCGCCCACCTTGGTGGCCAGCTTGCCGGGCTTCATGTTGAGGAAATATTCCGTGGTGGGAACTTCATCGCTTCGTGGATGGAGATTCACTTCGTCCGCGGCAAATCCCAGATTGCGCACCGTCAACTCATAGTCTGGATGGGTCTTGTGAATCAAGGCTTCCAGCCAGCCGTGATGCTGCTGGCGATCGGCCAGACCGCTGCCGACAATGGCGATATGGTCGCCCTTCTGGAGCACTAGAGGAACATCCGCCCGCGCTAGGGAACCGCAAGCGACGGCGAAGTTGAGGAAAAATAGTGGGGCTTTCATGTAGGATCGGTCAGGGTGACCAGCACTTACCTATGAAGCGGCCGCAGCCGCGGGCAACTACGAAGGTGGCATCAGGGAAATCCCGTTCTCCTCACCTCCCAGTTCCTCTGCGCGCCGCCCCGCGCTACCCGCGCCGCCCGCGCCGAGCCCCGAGCTCCGAGCCCCGAGCTCCCCCCTCGCCGCCGCTCACGCGTCGTCGGGGATTCTCTGGCTCACGATTCCCATCTGAGGTGGCGTCACTCCGGTCTGAGAGACAGGGCCAGTTGATGCAGGGCCTGCACGGCACTGGCAAAGGCCGTGCCCATGGCGGCGAGAGACTCCGTTGGCTGGCCTAGGCTCATCGCTTGGCTGACCATGCGGGCGACCACCGGCGAACGGTCGTCACGGGTCAAGGTGACCAGCGTTTCCAGCGCGTCTTCATCGCCGTCCCACGCCTCTAGTGCGCTTAAAATCAACGTATCGAGCGCTTCCACGATGGAACTGGTGGATGATTCACTGTCGGAGTCTGGACGCAGGACGGCCTGTCGGACACATTCGGCGGTGTGCTCCCAGAGGGCGGTCAGGACGGCAGCTTGGTGGCGGCTACGATGCACCGCCGCGGCTCTGTCCGGGGTGGCGTCAACGCCGGCCAGTCGCTCGGTGAGGCCGGTCAGAACGTGCAGCGCCCCGCGCCGACGGGCCTCCAGCCCGAATCCCGGATCTGGCTGGCCGCGGGCGAGGTCGATGACCGGAAGCAAGCGGGCCAAGGCCGTGCCAAGTTGCTGATGGACTTGAGCCGCCGCCTCGGCAGGCGTGCGGGCCAAGGGAGCGGGTTCAGGGTCACTTTCATCCATGCGCTGGAGCCAGCCGGCTGTCCGGACTAAATGAAAATGCAGAAAATACCGGACTTCATTTTCGATCGTCCTTTCCGCCAGGATTTTCGCTCCCATCCGCCGGTAAAGCGGTAGGAGTTTCTGAGCGCAGGTGGCCAGACTGTCGGTAAATCCTCGAGCTCGAAGGTCGGCAAACGACATTGTCCAGAGGGCATGTCCGTTGGCGATCGATTGATTCGCATTGGTGAAAGCCGCTAGAATTTCACAGACCCGCTGGTTCTGGGAGAATTCCGGAGGATGCGAAAATCCAAAGGCTGAGCCTTGCAGGAGCAGCATACGGACATTGACGGCGATGGCGGCCTCGACCTGGCCATGTTGGCGGCGCACCCAGATCAGCTGGTCTTCGTAGGGGACGCGGGTGAGCAGGCGCCGGTTTTCGACGTCCCAGATCCACAGCCATTGAATGAGCTGGTTGTGGCTGGACTTTTCAAACCCTAGATAAAACCCTTTCTCAAAAGCGGTGACGGCTTCTGGATCGGTCGTGTCAAGCACCTCCAGTGGCGGCGGGGCGATGGTTTCGGTCGTCATACGGGGCGCGGTCGGCGGTGGCGGGACGCTCTGGATCTGGTTGGCGGTCAGCGATTGATTTACGCGGAGCCAACGGGTTTTTCGACCGCGGGTTCGGGCAGGCGTTCTGTCGTCGGGACTTCAAGGTCCGCTTCCAGTGATCGCAAAGTCTTCGAGAGCAGGGGAATGCGACTGGGCGCGGAGCGCACGTAGAGGGACTTGAGTCGCGCGTAGGCCGCGGGCTTGATGGCGGGATCGACCTCGATTTTCCGGCTCAACTCATAAATTTCCAGGAGGTTGAGCAGCGTGGACGGTGGCGGTTTCCGGCTTTGTCTGGGCCACAGTCGGAGGACGTCGCGCAGTAGTGCTTCCGCTGCGGCTTCTTGCCCGGGAACGCGGGCCAGCGCGTAGGCCTGCATGCGGCGGGCGTATTTCGGGGCTCCTGGACAGGCTGCCGTCCGCTGCCAGGCGTCGGCCTCCTTCGCGGGTTGCAGCGGGCGGATTTTATCGCGGTACAAGATAGCTTCTTGTTCGTGCAGCCGCGGCTCCAGCGGCAAAAGCCGCTGGCCGGTGCGCAACATGGCCATGCCTTTGTCGGTGTAGGCCGACTGCAGTAGTGAATTTAAAGCGCCCCGTTCTTTGTTTTGTAGCTCAAAAAAATGCGCCGCATTATACGCCATCATCCACTGGCCTCGCTCGTAATAATACGCCATGCGCGGCTGCACTCGCTGGCAAAATAAATAGTCGCGCTCAACCTGCGCGTAGTTCGTCTTCTCCCAGGCTGAGCACGCCCATAAGTCCCAAATGGCCGCGGCCATCGATCGCAATCCGCCCAGAACCGCCACCATGGACGCCTGACTCACTTGTTCGCGCCACCCCAATGAGACACCCGCATCATCTCTCAGTCCGGCCGCCACTCGATCGGCCGCACCCCGGGCCTCCAAGGGAAGTCGCAAGGCGCCAAAGGCCAGCAGTAAGGTCAAGACAATGAACGATTTTTTCATGAAACCATGTGGATTGAGCCCCGCGCGGCGGTCTCGATCTAGACAAGAGGTTTAGAGTCCCCAGCCGGCCATGTGATCGCGAAAAGCCACCGCCTCCCGTCGGTCCAAAGTACCGCTGCCGTCCGTGTCCATGCGCTTGAAGACGTCGTCATACACATGCTCTTTGCGCACAAAGACCAGTCCTTCGGACCAGCTGATCGCCCCGTCTCCATCTGTGTCGAGCTTCATGAATCGTGTGCGATTGGCTGATGGATTGTTCGTTTGCCACTCTGCAAAGGTCACTCGGCCATCGCGGTTGCTGTCGTTTTCCCGGTGCAGGATCGTCACAATATGCGCCTCCCACTCGGCCAGCGTGACCCGCCCGTTGCCATTGCGGTCGGCCGCATCGAAGTGCGGGGTTTTGGTGGCACAGCCAACCAAAATCAGGGAGGCAACCAGAACAGGGGGAATACGGCGGAACATGCCTCACCATACCGCTTCCGCGCGCGGCTCAAGTCGCTTGCCTGCTGGAAAATGCGCTATCGCCCGCCATGGTGACATCGTGGAATCCGAGATCGATGCCTATATCATGCACCTCGCGACCGAACGCGGGCTGTCTGATCATTATCAGCTGCTGACGAGGCGGAATCTCGAGGCCGCGGCCGCCTGGCTGCACACCACTCACAGTCTCAGCACGCCCGACAAGGTGCTCTCGTCCCACCTCACCGAGTACCTCGGTGTACGCAAAAGAGGAGGTCTGTCGGCCGCCAGCCTGCGGCTCGTCCTCATTTCTTGGCGCGGGTTCTACCGATTCCTCCTCGCGCGCGGTCGCATCATCGCCGACCCGACCGTCGATATCCTCTCGCCCCGAGCCGTGCCCCACTTGCCAGAAACCATGGCCGTGGCGGCCGTGGAACAATTGCTGTCCTCCCTGACCGGCACCCAGCCGCTCGATCACCGCGATCGTGCCATGCTGGAGTTGTTGTACGCCAGCGGGCTGCGCGCCGCGGAATTGGTCGGAGCCCGGCTCGACAGTCTGAATTTAGAGGAGGGATTCATCCGGGTCACTGGCAAAGGTAACAAAACAAGGGTCGTTCCCGTCGGCGCGGCCGCCCGCACGGCGCTGGGCGATTACCTCGTGCACGGCAGACCCCGCCTTGTCACTCCCAAAACCGGAGGCCACGTCTTTATCGGCGTCCACGGTCGCGGTTTGACCACCCAGCGCGCGTGGCAAATCGTCAAAGACCGGGCCGCTGCCGCCGGATTGTCGATCAGCCTGTACCCGCACCTCCTACGTCACAGCTTCGCTACCCACCTGCTCGGCGGTGGCGCCGACCTACGCGTCATTCAAGAATTGCTCGGCCATGCCGATATCGCCACCACGCAGATCTATACCCACGTCGATCAACAACGACTCCACTCGGTCCATAAAAAATTTCACCCCAGAGGGTAATCCGCTCCCGCACCGAAAAACCCACACCCGACCCGCCCGCCTGTAAGTCAGTGAAAAAAACCGGCCCGTTCCGCAAAAAATTGACGATGCCTGCGAAATCTGCATCGCCACACTTGCAAGCCGCACACTCGCTGGTTATGATGCACCACCACTATCTCCATAGTGTCGACATCAGGGGGGTTTAGCTCAGTTGGTAGAGCGTCTCGTTCGCAATGAGAAGGTCAGGAGTTCGAATCTCCTAATCTCCACCAGATTTTATCGCTGAAAATCAGCGAGTTACAGGATTGGCAAGGAATAAACGGAGGGGGCAAGAGGAACCAAATGGTACGAAAATGAGGGGGTTTTAAGCGCGAACACCTCCCATGAGCGCCAAGCCCCACCCCGGGAACACTGAGCCCCAGCCCGGGAACGCTGAGCCCCAGCTCGGCGAGT
>CAJBME010000112.1 GCA_903954065.1 uncultured bacterium | reverse complement strand
CAGACACCACCCCCGCAGACACCACCCCCGCAGACACCACCCCCGCAGACACCACCCCCGCAGACACCACCCCCGCAGACACCACCCCCGTGGACACCGCTCCGGGGGAAACCGCCCCTCCCCCTTCTTCCGAAATCATCGTAGAGCCAGCGGCCATCAGTGAATAAGGCCGCCGCTCCATCTGCCTCTCCACTCTGGCTCATTCTACCACTCCTCCGACCATTTTTTTCCTGCCCCGGGCCCTCTCCGTTTTCCTGCCATGCCCCCATCCGCTGAAACACGCCTCTTTCGTTTCAACCACGAAGCCATGCGCGCCGAGTGGAATTTTCTTTTCCCCGGGGTGGATGCGGAGCAGGCTGAGGGCGCGGCGGCGGCAGCAGGGCGGGAGATTGACAGCTTGGAGAAGGAATTAAGCCGGTTTCAACCATCCAGTGACCTTGGCCGGCTGGCCCAGTTAAAGGCGGGCGAATCGCTCAGCGTGGGGCTCGCCACCTGGGATTGTCTTTCCTTGGCGCAGGACGTGTGGCGGGCGACTCATGGCGGCTTCGATGCCGCCATTGCCGCCCTTTACGAGCTGTGGAAAAACCGCAGTGCGGCCGATGCCCCCGGACCAGCCGAGGTGGCCGCCACTCGTGCCCGCTGCGGCAGTGACAAATTCGAGCTCATACCCGACGGCCTCCGGGTGCGCGTGCTCGTCGATCACTTGAAATTTGACTTAGGCGCTTTGGGCAAAGGGTATGCGCTCGACATTGTGGCCGACCTCCTTCGCACGCATTGGGACATCCACGATTCGCTGCTTATTACGGGCGGTGGCAGCACCATTCTAGCCAGTGGTCGAGCCCTCAATGGCGAGCCTTGGTTCGTCAATGCCGGCCCGGACGGATGCCCCAGCACCCCGCTGCATGACCGGGCCGTCAGCGCCTCCGGATTCATCCATCAGGGCGCCCACATCATCAATCCCCGGACCGGCGTACCCGTCTCCACCGCCCGCACCCGCGCCTGGGCCTTCGCCCCCACCGCCGCCCTCTCCGACGCCCTCAGCACCGCCTTCCTCGTCATGGAACCACACGAAATCGACGCCTTCCACGCCCTCCATCCCGAAACATCATCGCTGCTGGCCGCCTCCGCCGCACGCTAGTTCCGACCCGACTAGCACCCAGCCGCTCTGTTTTTTCCTTCCCCCACACCCGCTACCCCCGCGCCATGCAAGCCATTCTCTGCCAACCGGCGAGCGTCTGGGAGGACAAAACCGCCACCCTCGCCCGCGTCTGGCAGCTGCTCGAGTCAACGTCCATCGCCCCGGGATCGCTGATCGTTCTGCCGGAAATGTTTGCCACGGGATTCTCCATGCAAACGGCAGCCACGGCCGAACCTCCGGGCGGCCCCACCGAACAATTTTTAGGCCAACTCGCGGATCGCCACGATTGCTGCGTGCTGGCCGGTCTGGTGACGACCGACGGCCCGGTGGCCCGCAATCAGGCCATCGCCATCGCTCCCGGAGGAATGGTGCGAGCGCGTTACACCAAACAGCGGCCATTCAGTCTGGCCCAAGAATCGGATTCCCATGAAGCTGGCACCGAGACCGTCGTTTTCGAATGGGGTGGGTTTCAGATTGCTCCGCTGATTTGTTACGACCTGAGGTTTCCCGAACTCTTCCGCCAAGCCACCGCCGCGGGAGCCACCCTGTGCGCTGTCATCGCCAGCTGGCCCGCGCCGCGCCATCACCACTGGCGCACGTTGCTCATAGCCCGAGCCATTGAAAATCAAGCCTGTGTGCTCGGAGTGAACCGCGCCGGACAGGACCCGCAACACCACTACGCCGGAGGCAGCCTGGCTCTCGACTCCCAAGGTGCCGTGCTCGCCGAGGCCCCGGACCGCGAATGCCTCGTCTCCGCTCACTTGGATCCAGCCGCCGTCCACGCCTGGCGCCAGTCATTCCCCGCCCTGCGCGACGCCGGACTGGCCTGAACTGCGGATCATTAGCGGCCCGACCGGGACCGAGGCCCATCCACAGCCCAATCCCGACCGCCTCAACTTCCCGTTTCTCAAAAAAGCGGAATCGGCGTGTCCGGCATGGCAATCGTCACCTCGCATTCAGGCATGTCCTCGCTCAACGTCCGCTGAAACCATTGCAACGCCGGAGGATCACCGTGCACCAAAATAATCCGCCGCGGCTTGAGATCGCGCGCATACGCACGCAACCCTTCGCGGTCCGAGTGACCGCTGAAATCAAATGTCTCCACCGGACAATTCAACAAGACCGGCTCGCGGTTCTCGTTCAAACGCACCGGATACCCCTGCGGCGTATTCTTGATTCGGCCCGCCGGACTGTCCGGATCAGCATACCCGACAAAACACAAGCTGTTCGCTGGATTAGCCAGAAAATGGAAGGCAAACTCGTTCGAAACCGTATTTTCCGACATCATGCCGCTCGACAACGCATAAATCGCCCCTGGGTGATACTGCATCGCTGACCTCGATTTGCCCCGCCGCGGACGCGCACTGAATTGCAAATCAGGCAACTCCCGCAACAGCGAGAACCCCGGATGCAACCGGCGTGACCGATGCGTCAATTCATCATACGTCGCACTCACCTTCGTACTCAAACCACCCAGAAAAACCGGCGCCGAAGGAATCTCCCCCGCCTTCACCAATTGGTGCAGCAAAATCAGCATCTCCTGAGACTTGCCGAGCGCAAAAACAGGAATCAACACACTGCCACCCCGCCGCAAAGTCTCGCGAATTACCGCCGCCAAACGCAACGCCTCCTTCTGCCGCGTATACTCCGGATCGCGCGGTGCATCCCCACGCGTCGCCTCCAAGACGAGCGTGTCCACCCCAGTGCGCGGGAAATCCGCCGCCGTAGCAATCGATTGCTCCTCGAAATTCACATCCCCACTGTGCAAAACCGTTCCCATCGGCGTGTCAAATTGCACCCCGACCGCTCCTAACACGTGGCCTGCATCAAAAAATGTCGCCCGCACCCCGCGGTCACCAATTTCGAAGCCCTTGCGCAAGCCGCGCAACGACCACTGGCGCGTCGCCTCGTTGACTTCATCATGCGTAAATAATGGATACCCGGTCAACCCGAGCTCCTCGCTCTGACTGGTCATGACATTGACCGAGTTGTGCAGCATGATGTCGGCCAAATGCGCCGTTCCCTCGCTCAGGAAAACCGGCGTCCGCGGGTGCCGCCGCTGCAACAATGGCAGGGAGCCCAAATGATCCAAATGCGCATGGGTCAAAATAATACCGTCCAGCGCGTCAAATCCAAGCGGCTCATGCAATGGCAAAGCTTCTGAACCTGTGTACTTCGGGTGCATCCCGGAATCAATGACCACACGGGTGCCATCAAAATCAAAAAGGAATGAATTAGCGCCGATTTCCGGTCTCGGCAGGAGTGATTGAAAGAACATGAAGAATGAGTAATGGCTCCGATAGCGCGGTTTGAGGCCGGAAGCCATCGGAAAAAGAAATAACGCCTCCCAGCCGGACTCGGATCCCCCTGGACGCAAAACCACCCGCCCGGCATCAGGCCCCACCCCCATCCGGGACCAGTATTTACCGGTTTGACTGCATCAGGCAACGGACTAGTGTTCTTGCTCTCATTCGGGAGGCGCTGCCATCGTCAGCCCGTGGCCGCATCGCAGCCACCGCCCCCGGATTCAACAAACCACGCACCAACCTGCGACCCATACCATGCCAGCGAAGAAAGCCGCTCAAAAGACCGCCGCGAAAGCAGGCGGCAAATCCACGAAATACGTTTACACCTGGGGCGCCGGCAAGGCGGATGGAGATGGCTCGCAAAAAGCTCTCCTCGGCGGCAAAGGCGCCAACCTCGCCGAAATGACCCGCATCGGCCTGCCCGTGCCTCCAGGATTCACCATCAGCACCGAGGTCTGCACCTACTTCTACGACCACAAAAAAACCTACCCGGCCTCACTGGAAGCAGAAATCCGTGCCGGCGTGGCCAACATGGAAAAAATCATGGGCTGCAAGTTCGGCAACGCCAGCGGCATGCCCCTGCTCGTCGCCGTCCGTTCCGGCGCCCGGGACTCGATGCCCGGCATGATGGACACCATCCTCAACCTCGGCCTCAACGACGAAACCGTCAAATCCCTCGCCGCCGCCACCAAAAATGAACGCTTCGCGTGGGACTGCTACCGCCGCTTCATCCAGATGTACGGCGACGTCGTCCTCGGCGTCCAAAAAGGCGAAGGCGAAGATCATGAACCGTTCGAAACCGTCATCGAAGAATTTAAACACGAGAAATACCACCGGGACTTGGTCGACAGCGACCTGACCGCCGAAGACCAACAGGAACTCGTCAAACGCTTTAAAGACCTCGTCAAAACACGCACCGGCAAAGGATTCCCCTCGGATCCATGGGTCCAGCTCATGGGCGCCGCCGGCGCCGTTTTTGGCTCCTGGATGAACGACCGCGCTATCGTCTACCGCCGCAAATACAACATCCCCGCCGAATGGGGCACCGCCGTCAACGTCCAAGCCATGGTCTACGGCAATACCGGTAATGACTCGGGCTCAGGCGTCGCCTTCACCCGTAACCCAGCCAATGGCGTCAACGAATTCTACGGAGAATTCCTCATCAATGCCCAAGGCGAAGACGTCGTCGCCGGCGTGCGTACCCCGGAACCAGTCAGCAAGTTGAAGGCCGCCATGCCTAAACCGTATGCCGACCTGATGAAGGTCCGGGCCACCCTGGAAAAACACTTCAAAGACGTGCAGGACGTCGAATTCACCGTGCAACAAGGCAAGTTGTTCATGCTCCAAACACGGAATGGCAAACGGACCGCCGCCGCCGCCCTGAAGTTCGCCGCCGACATGGTCAAAGAAAAACTGATCGATTGGGAAACCGCCGTGCTGCGCAATCCAGCCGATCAGCTCGATCAATTGCTGGCCCCAATCTTCGACGCCGCCGATGTCAAAAAAGCCAAGGAACTGGCCCGCGGTCTGCCCGCTGGTCCTGGAGCTGCCTCTGGCCAAATCTATCTCAATGCTGAACGCGCCGTGGCCGCCGAAGCCCGTGGCGAGAAAGTCCTGCTCGTCCGCAACGAGACTTCCCCTGAAGACTTGCGCGGCATGCTCGCCGCCGAGGGGATTCTGACCGCCAAAGGCGGGGTCTCATCCCACGCCGCCCTCGTGGCCCGCCAGATGGGCAAAGTCTGCGTGTGCGGCGCCGCCGGCGTCGAAATCGACTACGCCAAAAAAACCGTCAAAGCCAATGGCCAGTCGTTCAGCGAAGGCGACTTCATGAGCATCGACGGCACCGCAGGCACCGTCTACGGCGGCCAGATCAAAACGGCACCGTCAGAAATCATCACCGGCATCGTCAGCAACAATGCCGCCGCCCAGAAAACAGAGAAGTTCAAAAACTTCAAACTGCTCATGGACTGGTGCGCCAAAACAACCCGCCTCGCGGTCCGCACCAATGCCGACACCCCGGAACAAACACGCATCGCCGTCGCCTTCGGCGCCACCGGCATCGGCCTGACCCGGACCGAACACATGTTCTTCGAAGGCGATCGCATCGACGCCATGCGCGAAATGATCCTCGCTACGGAATTGAGCGACCGCCAGGCCGCTCTCGCCAAACTCCTTCCCTACCAGCGCGCCGACTTCACCGGCATCTTCACCGCCCTCAAGGGCATGCCAGCCACCATCCGCCTGCTGGATCCACCACTCCACGAGTTCCTGCCCCACACCAAGGAGCAACAACTCGACCTCTCGAAGAAAATCGGCATCAGCGTGGATAAAATCCAGCACCGCGTCGAACAACTTCACGAGTTCAATCCAATGCTAGGCCACCGCGGCTGCCGCTTGGGTATCGCTTACCCTGAAATCACCGAAATGCAGGCCCGCGCTATCTTCGAAGCCGCCGCCGACGTGGTGAAGAAAAAAATCAAGGTGAAACCAGAAGTCATGATCCCGCTCGTCGGATTCAAAAAAGAATTCGACCTCCAAGCCGAGATCGTCCACCGCGTGGCCAAACAAGTCATGACCGAGAAGAAAGTGAAGTTCGACTACCAAGTCGGCACCATGATCGAGGTCCCTCGCGGCGCCCTGACCGCTGATGAAATCGCCGTTGGCGCGGAATTCTTCAGCTTCGGCACCAATGACCTGACCCAGACCGCCCTCGGCATCAGCCGCGACGACATGGGCTCGTTCCTCATGCCCTACACCGAAGCCGAAGTCTTCAAAAAGAACCCATTCGCCACCCTCGACACCACCGGCGTCGGTCAGCTCATGGAAATCGCCGTGGCCCGCGGGCGCAAAACCCGCCCGGACATCAAACTCGGCATCTGCGGCGAACACGGAGGAGACCCCGATAGCGTGAAGTTCTGTCACAAACTCGGTCTCGCCTACGTCTCATGCAGCCCATACCGCGTGCCCGTCGCCCGCCTCGCCGCCGCCCAGGCCGCCATCGAGGAAAAACGCGCCGAAGCCAAGGCCGCTCCCGCTAAAAAAGCTGCCAAAAAAGCCACCAAAAAGGTCGCTAAGAAAGCCGCTAAAAAGTAAAGCCTGAACCGCCTCCCAGCTCTCGCACTGAAGCCGTTCCTGCACCCCGCAGGAACGGCTTTTTTGTTTTCCGATCCCACATCCATCCCCAACGGGTATCGCGTCCCATCGGGTCGGCGCGGCTCCGTTAGAGCCAATTGACACCGCGATTCCGATACCGGACACCCACCACGGTTCCAATCCCATACCCTACAGGGGCATCGCGTTCCTACGGGTCGGCGCGGCTCCGTTGGAGCCAATCCCGCCACCACGTTTTCGAGCCCATGCCCCAACGGGGCATCGCATACCAGCCCAGGGTGCAAACCCTGGGAATCCACCCAGCAAAAAAAACCCGCGTTCTGAAGGAACGCCGCATAGCCGCAGGCCTCGAACCTCGACCCCGCCCTTCCTATGCGGTGTTTCTTCAGAACACACCTATGCTCTGGGATGCAGTTCCCAGGGCGATGCCCCTTCAGCGCCGCTAACCGACGGAGTCGGATCAGTGCTCGACAGGGAAGTTTACTTCCCGCTGGCCGGGTACGCCGGCCCCGGTTTCCACACTTGGCCTTCGGGCCACTTCCCTTATGATCCGGATCCGAAACGACTACGCGGCGGCCAAGCCGCCACTGTAGCT
>CAJBME010000111.1 GCA_903954065.1 uncultured bacterium | reverse complement strand
CGGTGTCGGCTTTTTTCATGGCGATGGGATGGCCCTCATGGTACCCGCCGGGACGGCTCGGATCCAGATGGCCACTTTATCCAAGCAAGTCGCTTGCCATCCGTCCGTTTCCGTCGGCGATTTGCATGGAATCAAACTGACCTCTCCCGCGTGGCCCACCTCTCCCGCGTGGCCCACCTCTCCCGCGCGGCCCACCTCTCCCGCGCGGCCCACCTCTCCCGCGCGGCCCGCGTGGAGACCGTCTGGCCTGTCCGGGTCAGGCGGCGCGGTGCAGGCACGGCGCGGAGGCGAGGAGGTTTTCCATGGCCTTTATTTATTTTCCAAGCGTTGGACGAATTCGTTCAGGAGCGATTCTAGGCGTGGGCGTGGCGCGATGGGGGTGGGTTGATCAAAGCCGATCCAGAGGGCGGTAGCGCCGTTGGGGCCGAGGCGGAGCATCCAGGCGTCGCGTTCCGAGGGCGTGGCGGCGGTCAGGTGGCGAGTGCCTCCGGAATTTTGGAAAACCTGCAGGGCTTGGCTGGCGGCGGCGGCGGCCGGGCCGGGGCGTTGGCGCGGCGGGGCCCGATAAATGAGTTGGCCGCCGGCCCCGTGGACTTCGTGAATGAGGTGCGGATGCGGCCGCCGCCCACCATTGGCCAGCGTGGCCAGTCCCACCGCCATCTCGGCCGGAGTAGCCGCCACCGATCCGCGAAAAAGATCCTCGGTTTCCAAAAACGGACCGCTCAGGCCGCAGCGCCTCGCCATCTGAATAACCCGCTCGACCCCCGCAGAACGCCCCATCTGCACCGGCTGGTCGGGCAACACCGGCCGCCCGCGGTCAGCCGCCGCCGCCGCCATAAACGGAGAAAAAGCCCCACCAAGGTCGCGGCTCGACCGCGTGCGATCAAATCGTGAATGACCAAAGTCGCGGCCGCCAATCAATGCCAGCGTGGCCCCCGATTCAATCCCAGTCGTGACCGCCGCATATTGAACGTAAGCCGGCTCGGCACCGACCGCATGCACAGCATGTGCCGAATGCTTCCACGACTTTTCCTTTTCCAGTTCTTCCACGGCCCGCGTCAATTCCTGCTCCAGCCGGTGCTGCCAGCCACGGTCGAGCGTGGTCGTGACCCGCAGTCCGCCGGGCTCGATCTCGAGCACGTCAAGCAGCGAGTCGAGCTCCCGTTCCGCCGCCTGGAGGGCGTAGGACGTCTGAGAGTTGAAGTCGCGGGCCGGCGCCAGCACGACCGGCTCCGCGGCCAGGCGGTCACCGCGGGCCTGATCAATCACCCCCATGACAACCAAACGGGCGAGCGTCTGCTCGCGCTGTTCCACGGCCGCCAAAAGGTTTCGCCGCGGCGAAAAAATATGCGGCCCCCGGATGATGCCCACCAAGAGAGCACATTCACCGTCGCTCAGCTGGGGCGTCGATTTGTCGAAATACGTGCGGGCCGCTTGCTCAATGCCCTCGGCTCCAGAGCCGAAATAAATGCGGTTGAGATAATGGGTGAGGATCTCGTCCTTGGCATAGCGTTTTTCCAACCGCAAGGTCAGCGCGATTTCCAGCAACTTCCGATGCAGTGACTTCTCTCTGATTTGGAAAGTGTTGCGGACGAGTTGCATGCTGAGGGTCGACGCCCCCTGCGTGAAACGACCATCCTTCAAGTTGCGCCGCACTGCCCGTAGCATCCCGCGCCAATCCACGCCGCCATGCTCGAAAAACCGAGCGTCCTCGCGCGCCCGCAATGCCTCCACCAAAAATGGCGGTAGTGCGTCCCGCCCCACCCTCACCCTCCGAGACCGCCCACCCGGAACCGCCAGCTCGACACCATGACGGTCCAGAAAAACCGTCTCCTCCGGCCACCGCGCCACCGCCTCAATATCGAACCGCTGCGCCAACACACCGTAAATCAACACCACCCTGGCCAGCCCCACCCCCGCCACCCCCGCCAGTCGAAATCCCCACCGCACCCACGCATGAAACCGCGTCGGCAGCCATCGCTGCCAAAACGCCGGAGGGGCAAGCGGACGCCAAGTCGACATAACCCCACACTGGAACCCCAAATCACCCGTCCGCAAAGCCCCGAAAAGAGGATGATCCGAGTGGATTCCGCGTAGTGGTTTCCCCGGGTAGACGATGGACGTATTCGCGTGGCATCTGAACCTTGAGTTGGGCGTAATCATGGGCAGACTTATGTGTATGAAACAGTCCCGTTTCCTTGTCTTCTCTGCTGTCGGATCGGTAGTCGTTGCTCCGTGGGCCATGTCGGCGGCCCCGGTTTCCGGTCCGATCGTCTTCAACCGCGACATCAAGCCGATTCTGGCTGAGGCCTGTTTAAATTGTCATGGGGCGGATCCTGGTTCGCGCAAGGCCGGGCTGCGGCTTGATACGGAAGGAGGGCTTTTTGAGCCAACGGACGAACGCCGGGCGGTTGTGACCAAGGGTGATGCGGCGGGCAGCTTGTTGTGGGAGAGGATCCTCTCGACAGATCCGGACGAGGTCATGCCGCCGCCCGAGTCCCACAAGCAGCTGTTGCCAGAACACAAGGAACTGCTGCGCCGGTGGATTGACGAGGGCGCCTCTTGGCAGCCGCATTGGGCATTTTTGGCTCCAGAGCGGCCCTCGACGCCAGAGTTGCCACCGCTGGCCACTCCTCTACGCAACCCCATCGACGCCCTCTGGCTGGCCCGGCTCACGGAGGCCGGACTGGAGCCAAATCCGGAGGCCGACCGCCGCACGCTGGCCCGGCGTCTGGCGCTCGATCTGACCGGGATCGTCCCTGATCCTGCCGAGGTCGACGCCTTTGTCAGTGATACCTCGCCCGATTATTACGAAAAATTCGTCCAAAAGCTGATGGATTCCCCTCGTTATGGTGAGCATCGCGGGCGGGCGTGGCTGGATGCCGCACGGTATGCGGACACGCATGGCCTGCATTTCGACAATTACCGCGAAATGTGGCCGTATCGCGATTGGGTCATTAACGCCTTTAACAACAACCAGCCGTTTGACCAGTTTATCATTGAGCAGGTGGCGGGTGATCTGCTGCCGAATCCAACGACTGAGCAACTGGTGGCCACGGGATTTCAGCGGTGCAACATTACGACCAATGAAGGAGGGACGATTGAGGCTGAGAACCTTGCCAATTACGCCCGCGACCGAGTCGAGACGACGTCGTGGGTTTTCCTCGGGCTGACCGCCAACTGCGCGGTGTGTCATGATCACAAATTCGATCCGATCACAGCCAAAGATTTTTATTCGATGGCGGCATTTTTCCGGAATACGACGCAGTCGGGATTTGACGGCAACAACCGTCAGGGGGCGAATGCCAACATTGTCGTACCGCAGACGAAGGAGGACAAAGAGCGTTGGGCAGCCCTGCCTCGTGAGCTGGCGGACCAGCAGAAGAGGCTGGCGGAGCGACGGGAATCGGCAGCGCCGGTTTTTGAGCAATGGGTGGCGGCGGCGGGGGTGGGCGATGCGGGTCCGGACGTCAATCCTGACGGATTGGTGGCACATGCGCTACTGACCGAAGGCGCGGGCAATGAGATTGGAGCGGTTTGTGGCGAGCGCATGACGTTCAAGGCCACGGGTGAAGTCGTATGGAAACCGGACGGCCGGATTGGACCGGCGCCGGTCTTGACGGCGGCGTCGACATTTGATTTGGGCAACCAAGGCGACTTTGAGAAGGATCAGGCGTTTAGTTACGGAGCTTGGGTGCGTCCAGCCGGCAATGGCGCCTTTGCCGGAATCGTGGCCCGCATGGATGAGGACAATGCCTATCGAGGATGGGATTTGTTTCAGCACGGCGGCGAATTTGCGGTGCACATCGCCAGTGCTTGGGAAGATAATGTCCTGAAGGTCAGCACGAAAGGCGGTCGCTTGCAGGCGGGCGCATGGCAGCATGTTTTTGTCACGTACGACGGCTCGGGCAAAGCCGGCGGCGTGCGTATCTTCATCAATGGCAAGACGGCTGACGTCTCGATTGACAAAGATTCACTGACCGGATCGATCCGCACCACCGTTCCATTGCGCATTGGCCAACGCAGCAAAGGACAGGCCTTCGATGGTGGCAGCGTGCAAGACGTCCGGGTCTACAGCCGCCGCCTCACCGGCGAAGAAGTGGCGTCGATCCACGACAACGGCCCGTTGCGGGCGATGCTGGCCGGCG
The DNA here is from genome assembly GCA_903954065.1 of uncultured bacterium. GTDB lineage: Bacteria > Verrucomicrobiota > Verrucomicrobiia > Verrucomicrobiales > V1-33 > CAJBME01. The sequence continues at coordinate 4,456 of CAJBME010000111.1, read as the reverse complement.
AAGCGGAACGTCGCACCCCGGAACAAAAAGCGGCATTGTTCGAGCATTACCTCGTGGCCCGCGATCAACCGTATCAGGAATTGCAAAATACCGTGGCCCGACTGACCAGCGAAAAAGAGGCCATTCGCGGCCGCAGTCCAGTCACCCACGTCCAGCAGGAGAAAGCCGACTCCATGCCCACCGCCAACATCCTCATGCGCGGAAATTACGACCAGCTCGGAGAACAACTGGAAGCTAATGTCTTCCAAGCGCTCCACCCGATGCCCGCCGGCGCCCCGAAAAACCGCCTAGGCCTCGCTCAATGGCTGGTCGCAGCCGACAATCCACTCACCACCCGCGTCACCATGAATCGCGTCTGGCAGGAAATTTTCGGAACCGGGCTGGTCAAAACCTCCGAAGATTTCGGCGTCATGGGAGAAAATCCCGTGAATCAACCTCTGCTCGACTGGCTTGCCATCGAACTGCGCGAAAGCGGGTGGAACATGAAACACATGGTCCGCCTGATCGTGTCATCCAGCGCCTACCGCCAATCAGTCGTTATCCCCGCCCATAAACTCGAGAAAGATCGCGACAACCGCCTGCTTAGCCGCGGCCCACGCTTCCGCATGGACGCCGAAATGCTGCGTGATTCCAACCTCGCCGCCAGCGGCCTGCTCTCGCCCACCATGGGCGGGCCCGGCACCCGGCCGTACCAGCCCGAGGGCGTCTGGGATAAGGTCGGCATGGTCGAAGGTGACACCCGGATTTATAAACAAGACACCGGCGAAAACCTCTACCGCCGCAGCGTTTACAACTTCTGGAAACGCATGGCCCCGCCTGCGAGTCTGGAAATCTTTAACGCTCCCGCCCGCGAAGCATCTTGCCTGCGCCGCGAACGAACCAACACCCCGCTGCAAGCGCTGGTGACCATGAATGACACTCAGTACATCGAGGCCGCCCGCGTCCTCGCCGAAAAAGCGCTCCAATCAGCCGGCATGGAAGACACCAATGCCATCATCGACTTCATGGCCGCCCGCCTGCTGAGCCGCCCACTCCGCCCAGAGGAACGTGGCATCGTCAAAGGAACCTTCGACGACGTCCTCTCTCATTACCGCGCCCAACCAGACGAAGCCGGTAGTCTGCTCACCGTCGGTGAAACCAAATCCAACCCGGCCGTCGATCCGTCCACCCTCGCCGCTTGGACCATGATCGCCAATCAGTTGATGAACCTCGACGAAGTTCTGAACAAATAATCCACTTTCACACCCATCACGCCATGAGCCTTCAAGACGACTTCATCCGCTACGAGACGCGCCGCCAGTTCTTCTCCCGCGGGAAAAATGTGCTGGGCTGGTCCGCCCTCGCTTCCCTGCTGGGCGAAAGCATGACCGACAAGCTGCTCGCCGCCGGAGCGCCCGGCGTCCAAAAACCTCTCTTCCCACACTTCGCCCCCAAAGCCAAACAAGTCATCTACCTGCACATGGTCGGAGGCCCGTCGCAAATGGACCTCTGGGATCATAAACCGGTCATGAATGACTGGTATGACAAAGACCTGCCTGAAAGCGTGCGCAGCGGCCAGCGGCTGACCACCATGACCTCAGGTCAAACCCGGTTCCCCATCGCTCCATCAAAATTCAAGTTCTCCCAGGTCGGCAGCAATGGCTTGTGGATGAACAGCGAATTGATGCCGTACCAGTCGAAGATCGTCGACGACATGTGTTTGATCCGCTCGATGCATACCGAAGCGATCAATCATGAGCCGGCCATTGCCGCCATGCAGACGGGCAGTCAGGTCGGCGGTCGTCCGTGTATCGGCTCATGGCTAAGTTATGGGCTGGGCGCACTGAACTCGGATTTGCCGGCCTTCGTGGTGCTGGTGGCTGAGCCAACCAATCGCGAACAAATGCAGGCCATTTCCTCCCGACTGTGGTCCGCTGGGTTCCTGCCAGGCGAACACTCGGGCGTCAGCTTCCGCTCAAGCGGCGATCCCATCCTCTTCATCAACAACCCCCCCGGCGTCTCCGGAGACTTGCGCCGCCGTCAACTCAATGGCTTGAAGGCGCTCAATGAAATGAATTACAAGCTGGTGGGCGATACCGAAACTCATACCCGCATCCAGCAGTTCGAAATGGCCTTCCGCATGCAGAGCAGCGTGCCCGAACTCACCCAGATCAGCGCCGAGCCGGATAGCACCTACGCCCTCTACGGCGAAGAAGCGAAAAATCCCGGCAGCTTCGCCTACTCCGCCCTGCTCGCTCGTCGACTGGTCGAACGCGGTGTGCGCTTCGTGCAAATCTACCACAACAACTGGGACCACCATGGCAATTGCGGCGGCCGCATGCCGTTCCAGTGCAAAGACACCGACCAGCCGATCCATGGCCTCATCACCGACCTCAAAAACCGCGGCATGTTCGATGATACTCTCATCATCTGGGGCGGTGAATTTGGACGCACCATCTACAGCCAAGGCGGCTTGAGCCGCGATAATTACGGCCGCGACCACCACCCGCGCTGCTTCAGCATGTGGATGGCCGGCGGCGGCGCCAAAGGCGGTACCGTCTGGGGCGAAACCGACGAGTTCTCGTACAACATCGTCAAAGACCCCGTCCACATCCATGACTTCCACGCCACCGTCATGGAAATGCTCGGCATCGACCACGAACGGTTTACCTACAAATTCCAAGGGCTCGACTTCAAACTCACCGGCGTCGAACCCTCCAAGGTGATTCGTGAACTGATCTCGTGAAATAAACCAACACCGCGATGTGGCCGGACCGGCGTGACGGTAACCAGACGGTCCCGGTCTGGATTATCTTCAATACCAGAGCGAGACGCTCTGGCTACCCTGCCGGGCCAGCGCTTTGCCCTTGAGTGCCGCCGTCAGCGGTGCTAGTGTTCTTCACTGACCCGTGGGAGCCTACGGTTCTGTCTCACTTTTTACGCGCCATGGCCGAGATTGACAATTACCATGCCGTCCTACTCCAGCTGTTGCTGGTGATCGGACTGGCCGCCACCATGCTTGGGTTGAGCGTCCTTGTCGGGCGCGCAGGTCGGCGCAATGCCATCAAAGATTCGGCGTACGAATGCGGCATGCTGCCGATTGGCGACAGCCAGCCGAGGTTCAGCGTCAAGTTCTACCTAGTGGCCATGTTGTTCGTATTGTTCGACATCGAGGTTGTTTTCATGTACCCATGGGCAGTCGTTTTTCGCGATCTCGTGGCCCAGAATGCCATGGTTTTCTGGGGGATGCTCAGCTTTGTCGGCATCCTGACGGTCGCTTATGTCTATGCGCTGAAGAAGGGCGCACTGCGCTGGGACAACTAAGCTGGCGACAAGCGGGGAAAGTAGTGTGACTTCCTTTGACGCCGGTGATGCAGCGTCGCCCAAAAACGGCACCGCGTCGCTCCCACGGCGCCTCCTTCAATTCTGCAGCGTCTGTTTTTGGCCTCTGAATGCACTGGTGGCGCGTGCGGAGCTGTCTGATTTCGCCTAATAGTTGTCCGGGCAATTGACTGGCGACTCGCTTGAGTGGTGGCTGACTCGAATGAGGGCGGTGGCTTGGTCATCTCCAGGTACCACCTCTGACTTTCCGAGCGTACTGTCATTGTGAAACCTCTTGTCTTGAAACCAGCGCTGCGACGTCCCATCTTTTCGGGTCTGCGCGGGGATGTGACAGAAGACGGACCGGAAACGCGGCACTGGTCACTGGAGGCGGCGGATTGGGTGGCCTTGGGGGTGCAGCGGATTGGCCGGCTGGGCATCACTTGGGGCGGACCATCCTACCGGCGGGTCAGGGTCATGCCGTCGGGCAGTTTTGTCATGGCCACGTGTTCCGGCCAAGGCCGGGTCTTGCTTGACGGGGCGTGGCGCACAGTAGGGCCAGACACCGTCTGCATGGCGCCACCGCGGGTGCTCAATGCTTTCGAAGCATGCCCGGGCGATCCCTGGGTGCTGGCGTGGATTCGTTATGATGAACCCGCGCCGGGCCGGGCCATGGTCGGGGCCAGCTCGCCCCAGCAAGTGCCGTTTCCCGGCGAAAACCTGTTGCGCCTGATGCAGGGACTGCGGGTCGAATGGGACGGCCCCCGAGACCCGCAGTGCCTCGGGCACTGGCTCGAATTGATCCAGTCCACCTCCCGTCGGCTGGCTCAGCCCGCTCCCTTTGATCCAGTTTTCGCCGCCCACTGGGAGAAAGTCGCCCTAGATCTGGGAGGCCGCTGGGATCTGGACCGCCTCTGTGCGGTATTTGGATCAAGCAAAGAACGCCTGCGCCAAGCATGCCTGCGTGAATTTGGACGGAGTCCGATGGAACATCTCACCTCACTGCGAATGCAGCAGGCTCGCCATTTGCTGGTCTCCACTCCCGACAAGCTCGATGCCATCGCCAGAGATTTGGGATATGACAGCGGACTTGTCTTCGCCCGCGCCTTCCGCCGGTGGACAGGTTGTACGCCGACAGAATTCCGGCGGCGGTAGG
>CAJBME010000110.1 GCA_903954065.1 uncultured bacterium | reverse complement strand
GGCGACGTAGCGCTGCACCGTGCGGCGGTTAACGCCCAAGGTGCGGGCGATACGGCGGATAGACCAGTTCCTGACGATCAGGGCTTGAATGACTTGTTGCTGGGACACTTCGAGGATGTTGGACATGCCCCCCAGCCAAGCACACGGGCCGTGCCATCTCGGGAGCGGTTTTACCTCCGGAAGTGGTGCACTTTGAAGCCCTGAAAGTGATTATCAGGTGGTGCACTTTGAGTGATCGCCGACACGTTTGGTGCGCGAATTGCGGCGGGATCGGTAAATGACGGTTTTGGTGTCGGGGTTCCAGGTGATTTTTTGGAGAGAGAATGGGGCGCGCAGTAGGTATTGATTCGCTTGGCTCACCCTGCGGGCAGCCTTGCAGGCTGACTATCTCCGGTTCGGCCAAGCGGCGGCGCCCTCGAGGTCACGCCACTCGCCTTTGCCCGAAGCGTTTATTGGGGTGAATCACGCCCTGATGACCCCACCCCGCGTCGCGACGAGGCCGATACCTGCGCCCCCGACCCGCTCATCCTCGTGGCCTCCATTGAACGTGGCGCCCAACAAGCCTAATGCCTCAGCGCCGCCGCTTCGCGCCTGGTCGTCGTCGGAAATGCCGGCCTCATCGATCCCGATCGCGAAACGACCCGCGTCAATCCCGTCGCTTACGGCTTCGTCTCGTCCAGCCTCAGCAGGCTACTCGATCGCGATGATCTCATCGGCATCGCCTCCCGCCGCCTGCCCGGCTACCACCTGAATCTAGCCCCCGGGCACACCGCCAAAATCCTCAGACTCTGCCCCGGATTGCTGCCAGCCTACCTGCTCAGCCTGCTCATCGCCGCTTGGAGCGTCCGGAGGTCGTAAAGCCATTCGGATACCGGTCGCTTCCCCGGCAGCCCACCACCCGCCGCAGCGTCAAAAGTGATAGCTTAATCCGGCAACCCAGAGGTTGTAGTTTTGTTCTCCAAGATCAACGTTCCATTTTGTGGTAGGCAGATGCTGACCCGGGTAATCCGTCTCACCGAACGTAAAGTCTGTTGATCCGATGAAAATGTGTCGGAATTCTGTGAATACCGACCAATTGCTGGACATCTTTGCCCGGACGCCAATCTTGGCCTGAAGCGCAAGGCCACCGCTAGAGGCATCCGGCTCCGAGTTGAAATGATTTATTCCAGGCTCGGAAGGATTTGTGGAGTTTGACCCGCCGACGAACACGGCCCCATAACCCGCCCCAACGCCGCCATAAAGCGTCACAGCTTCCGAAAAGGGAGTCCGGATATTGAACACCGCGTTAACGAGAATAGCGCCGACATTGAGAGGAAGTGAGACGTATTGGGTACCCAAAAAATACGGATCTATATCCAAGACTCCCTCGGGTTCAGCCGTGAGATACAGTCCCTCAACCTCGGCGGCCATGCCTATGCTCCACCCGGAAGTGGAGATATCTAATTTCTTGAATTCGTAACCAAACTGAACGCCAGCAATAGGGGCCACAACGCTATCTGCGGAACCTCTTCCGTCGACGTTGATATCCGGGAAAGGATGTGGGGTGATAACCGTGCCGACCTGGTCCATGCTGACTTCGTCAAGGGAGCCAACACCCCCAAATACACCAAAATATATGCCTTTGCTATCCGGGATATCAGCGGAAGATGCGGCACTGGCCAGCGAAAGAATTGTCATCAATGCTAACAGTGGATTTCTGATAAAAATTTGCTTCTGGAAGCCGGCGCTGGAGAGGGATGTATGGGTCATGTGCGGGGAGGGAGAGGGTCTGGTGACTATATCGCAGGTCAGGTGTTTGGTCAGGCTCCGCGCGCGCCAAATTCCACGCTCAAGAACCAACTTCACCTTCCGCCCCTGCCACTGGATAAAATTGCCCGCAGCGGGCAAATTGCGGGCAATTCCATTTTTAGCAGGTGCGGATTCGGCGCTCATAATAGTGCGACTCTACGCGGGCTCTACGCGTATTATCAAGGGATTATACTTTCTCACCTTGCCCTGACTTTGCACTGTTTCCCCGTCGGGGAAAAAAGAGAGGGCAGCGGGATACCAAACCTTTTCGTGGGGGCGGTTTGTGTTTAAGACTCACAAGCATCCCATGGACTATGTTGTGGCCCTTGATTTCCCCGGTGGGAAGGGGTGAATGGGCCGGGGGCCAAGTTGGGATTTGAGGGGTTGAGCGTGTGGTGTGATGGTGGTGCTGTCCTGTGGGATTATGTTACAAATGGCCGGAATCCGGGAAGCCACGACTGTTGCGCGGCCCCCCAGCAGCTTGAACGAGCTGCCTGCTGTCCCATAACTTCGGAGCAGTCCGAGGGCATCCAGCCGCTCCCATAACGCGGCCCGCAGTGCCGCGAAGAGCCGCGTGAAGCTGTGGGCCCATTGGCTCAACTGGGCGGCAAAGCGCAGTAGTACATAGACCATCAGGGCGGTCCAGACCTGCCAGCGGATGGCGTTGGCGCTATAGCCCAAAAACCCGCTCAAGCGCAGCGTCTGCTTTACCTGTTTGAAGAACACCTCGATCTCCCAGCGGGCCTTGTAGAGATCTCACACGCTGCCTGCAGCCCACTCTTCGTTGTTGGAATCGAGTGGAGCGAGATAGACAGCCGCAGGCTGCCCGGAGGGGACGCCCGGCCGGGCGGATCAAATGCAGACCATGACGCGCTCCTTGCCGTCCACCTCCACCCATGCCTCCACCCGCCGCAGGGTCCAGC
>CAJBME010000109.1 GCA_903954065.1 uncultured bacterium | reverse complement strand
GGAGGCGCCGAGCTGGGGCTCAGCGTTCCCAGGGAGGGGGGGCTGGTATGCAGCTCTTTCAGGGCATGACCGTGTTGGTTATTTGAAGTGGGGGATGTTGAGGCGTTGGGCGAGGCGGCGTGGGCGGCGGAGGGCTTCGTTCATGCGGCTGGCTTCGGCGGGGCTGCGGCGATCTGGGCTGGACGGGTGGGGGTCGGGGGCGGTGATGAGGCCGAGTTGATGGAGTACGTGGGCGGTGCTGTGTTTGTAGGCACTGACATTAAAGGGTTCTTCCGGGCGGAAGACTTGATCGGCCAGCGACTGGAGGGCTTCGAAAAGTTTGTAGACGCGGGTGTCGAATGTGCCGGGTTGGCCGGCGGGAAACATTTTTCCGGGTGTGCCGTCGGCGAGCCAGAGGTCGATGGCGGCGCAGACGAGCGGGGCGGCGCTGGAGGCGGCCCCGATGAGTAAGGGGAGACCGCATTTGATGGCGGTGGCGAGGCCGAAGTCGTCGCCACTGTGGGGGATGAAATCGAGTTGGAGGTGACTGGACATGGACGCCCAGTAGAGGAAGTGAGGTTCGTCGAGGGTACTGACCTTGCCGCCGATGAATTTCGGGTGGCGGGCGAGTTGCCACAGGAGCCATGGTCCAAATGGGGTGGCCCACGGGACAAAGGCCGGTTCGAGGGCGTGGACGAGGGCGGGGCGGGTCACGTATTCGGCGATGGCATGGTAGCCGTCGCAGCGGGCTTGGGGCTCGAGTTCATTGAGGCGCTGCGACGTCATGAGCATGACTTCCGCTGTGTCGTAGGTCTGAGCGAGATCGAGCAGTGGGAGGTAGCGGCTGGCGTTGAAAGTCGAGTCGTTTTCGGCGCCGCGGGCGGTGATGCCGGCGATGAAGGGATGGCCGGGAAACGCATCGGAAAACCGGTGCAGTACATCGGCGTACAGCGTGTTTTCAAGATGGAAGATGTAGCCGGTGTCGGCATTGAGGACAGGAACACATTCCACGCCGTAGTGGCGGGCGGTGTCCATCATCCACTGGAGGCTGTGGATGAAACCATCCCAGTCGGGGCGGCCGTTGGCGAAAGGGAGCAGGGTGGCGGGGCAGAGCCGCGGTTTGCGGGTGTGGGAGATGAGGGATTCTTCGGCGGTCCAGGCCCAGACGGTTTCCGACCATGGGGTCTCGGGCTGCAGATCGGCGGGGTCAGTGATCAAATCGGGGCGGGCCATGGGCGGGGGCGGGGTGCGCGAAATCAACGGCGGGCGGCGCGTTTGATTTCTTTGAGAACGGTGTTTTCGGGTTTGAGGGAATAATGCGGGTCGAGCGGGTAGCAGCCGCTGGGCAGGCCGTGGCGCGGGGCGGTTGTGCAGTCGCTGAACGTGCGGCAAATCGACCGCGGGTTGACGGTGCCGGTCGTCACGGCGTCGAGCAGAAATTTCGGATACGAGAGGGCCATGCGACCGATGCCGACGATGTCGGTCCACTCAGTGCGCACGGCGGCCTGAGCGACGTGGGCGAGGTGATCCTGCAGGTAGGTGTAGCCGGTGCCGACGAAGACCATCGATGGCGGCGCTTGGCTTTTGATGATGCGCAGGGCGTTCATCTGGCGGGCGACGTCGATCAGCGGGTCATGAGCCGGTTGATATCCATCGCTGGGAGGAACGGCGGCGGGTCGCTGGATGTGGGGCGTATAATACGGCGAGCCGGCGGTGGCGTTGATGAGGCGGATGCCGAGATCTGCGCAGAGGGCGATGAAGCGGTGGGTTTCGGTGAGATCGATCTGCCGCGGATCGGCGGCATCGATACCGAAGCCGAAGCGATACGGCAGAAGGTGGGAAAATTCTTCGGGAATGCCGGGGCCGGGTTTGCCCGGTTGGGAGCGAGCGGGGTCGGGGCGGTGGGGGACGAGATCGAACAGACTGAGGCGCACGGCGGCCTCGATGGGGTCGGGTCCGGCCTGCAGACCGGCCATGATGGCGCGCAGTGGGCGCGTTCGGTTTTCGAAAGATCCGCCGTAGCGACCGGGTCGCTGGTGGGCCCCCAGAAACTCATGCAACAGATAGCCGTGACAGTGTTTGATGTCGACGAAGTCCGCCCCGGCTTGTCGGGCGATGCGGGCGGCGCGAATGTAGGCGTCGACGAGTTCGTCCATGTCCTCATCGCTGAGGACTTGGTCGTCGCGGGTCACGTTGAATTTGGGATCGAGGAGTGGATGGCGGAAGGCGACTTTTGAGGCCCACGCGGAGTCGGATGGGCGGCAGAATCTCCCGCTGTGCGTGAGTTGAAAGCCGATGACGAGGTCGGAGTCATCGCCCCAGTGCGACCGATGGGTGGCGCGGCAGAGGGCGACCAGAGAGGCCAGATCTTCCTGATTTTCCTCGCAGAGGATCAACTGATGGGGATTAGCCCGGCCGTCCGGCCGCACGGCCATGGCCTCGCCGCCACAGATGAGCTTGGCGCCGCTTTCACCAAAACGTTGCCATCGCCGACGCACGTCGTCGGTGACGCCTCCGGTGAGCGTGCCATCCCATCCTTCCATGGGGTGAATCGCCACTCGGTTGCCGATGGTGCGGCCGTTGAGGGTCAGACCCGCGACGGGCTGGAGCAGCGGAGAAGCTGCGCCCGTGATGAGCGGCTCGTCGCAGGGAATGTCCAGCCCGAGACCGGCCGCATGCTCGCGAAAGGCAGTCGGAGATTTTAACGCGCCCATGCGCGTGAACGTCGGGGGATCAGCAGACATTGGCGGAATAAGCGGGCGTTGAGCGTGCGGTTAGCGAGCAGTGAGCGAGCAGTGAGCGTGCGGTAAGCGCGCGGTTAGCGTGCGGTTAGCGCGGAGCAAGCGCGCATTCATTTATTATGCTAGAATCATCTGTGCTTCAATCAATTATGCAGCGGATGCGCTCGGTTTAAACTGAAGGCGGGCCATGTAGAATCCATCGTGATTCTGGGTTGGGCTGGTGGTGGAGGGAAGGAGGAGGCGTTCTTCCTCGAGGGACCAAGCGCCGGCGGGCTGGCGGGCGATGAAGGCGCGGACTTGATCTTGATTTTCTTGGGGCAGGAAGCTGCAGGTGGCGTAGACCAGGGTGCCGCCGGGTTTGAGCATGGGGGAGTGTTGGTCGAGGATGTCGCGTTGGAGTTGGAGCAGGTGTTCGATGGTGGCCATGGATAATTTCCATTTGGAATCCGGATGGCGGCGGAGTACGCCGAGGCCGCTGCAGGGGGCGTCGATGAGCAGACGGTCGGCGGTACCGGCGCGGCGGGCGAGGTCATCGGGGGAGGTGATGGCTTGGGAGCGGAGGCAGCTGGCTCCGGCGCGCATGGCGCGTTTTTCTAGGGCGGCGAGTTTCCATGGGTGAATATCCATGGCGATGAGGCGACCTTGATTTTTCATGAGGGCGGCGAGGTGCAGTGATTTGCCGCCGCTGCCGGCGCATGAATCGATGATGAGTTCGCCGGGTTGGGGGTTGAGGAAGGGGGCGATTTCTTGGGAGCCGGCGTCTTGCACCTCGAACAGGCCGTTGCGGGCGGCGGCGGTGGTGGCCAGGCTGCGGCGCTGGGTGAGGCGGAGGGTGAGCGGATGGCGGGCGGGATCCGGGCCGGGTTCGGTGATGATGCCATCGGCGGCGAGGGCGGCTCGGGCTTGGTCATGGGAACCACGCAGCGGATTGGTCCGCAAAAAAACGTCGGCAGGCTGGTTGAGAGCTGCCATGAGCGACGGCCACGCAGTGCCGGTGGCGGCGGCTCCGAGGTCGTATAACCAGTCTGGTATCGAGGCGGCGACGGCGGGTGGGGGCGCGGTGGCCGGCGCGGGCGCGGCCTCGGCGGGGATTTCAGGAAATGGGGGGAGGGTGAATCCTTGGTGCGACCACCAGGCGGACCAGATGCGGGCGCAGGCCTCTGGCGACAGACTCTCGCCCATGGCCATGGATTCCGAAACGCCGGCCCGCCAGGCTTCGAGCCGCCACCAGCGAACGAGTTCGTAGACGGAGTGGGCAAAGAGTCGACGGTCGCGGGCGCCCCACTTGGGCTGGTGACGCAGCGCTTCATCGACGACCTGCTCGGCATGGGCTTGGCCGCCAAAAATGGCGTGCACAGCCTCGAGGATGGCCGTGAGCACGGATCGGTGAAGTTTTGGTAGAGCGACGGTCATCGTTCAGTGGTCATCCATCATCGGGCATCTGTCATCCGGCATCGTGTGGGGAGGGGCGTTGGGTGGCCGATTCTAGGCCGATCGGCGGTGAATGAGCGGTGACAAACCGGTGATCGCGGGCATGGTGCCAGAGTTGATTTGTCATGACCCCGCTTTTTAAGAAACTCCTTGGTTTGAACTGGATTTTGCTCGCGGTGATGGGTTTCCTGCTGCTTGGGGGAGCCCTCATTATTTATTATGCCACGCATTTTCGGGTGGATGATCCGGTGATTGAGGGCATCTGGCGTCGGCACATTCAGTGGGGGGTCATCGGACTTTGCGCTTTTTTCGTGGCATCATTGATTGATTATCAATGGATTAGGTGGGGAGCGGTTCCGGCTTTCCTGGCCGGGGTCGGCGGGTTAGTGGCGGTGCAAATGGTGGGGGTGGTGAAGGGGGCGGTGATTGTCAATGAGAAGGCGAGTGGCGGCAACAAGAGTTGGATTGATGTCCCTGGGGTTGGGTCGGTGCAGCCGTCACAATTTGCGATTGCGGCGGGGATTATTGCGTTGGCGTTTGTGTTGGGCGAGCTGCATCGGATGCATTCGTGGTTTCGCTATCATTTTGTCCGGCTGATGGTGGCCGGGCTGGTGACGGTGGTGCCGCTTCTTTTTGTTTTAAAGGAGGGGGATTTGGGATCGGCGTTGGTGTGGCTGCCGGTTTTTGGTTCTATGTTGTTGGCTGGCAGTATTCCGTTCCGTTATTTAATTGCGATGGTCTTGGTCGGGGCGCTGGCGATTCCGTGGTTATTTTTCTTTGGGCTGAAGGACTACCAGCGTGACCGGATTGTGGTGCCGATAAAAATGATTCAGAACAAGCCGGTCAACTATCAGGACGAGGGGTATGCCAGTATTAACAATGTGCGGGCGATTGGGTCGGCGGGCTGGGAGGGTAAAGGGGCTGATGGATCGCGCATGCCGCTGGATCCGGCCACGGGGCAGCGGCGCAAGACGCTGCATCAACTTGGGTTGATTCCGAAAGCCACGGCGCACAACGACTATATTTTTACGGTGTTTGCCGAGCAGCAGGGGTTTCGCGGTTCGCTTGTGTTGATCGGGCTTTTTGCGCTGCTTGTTTTCCAGTGTATTTTTATCGCTTTTTGTTCGCGGGACCAGACTGGGCGATTGCTGGTGGTGGGGGTGGCGGCCTTATTATTTGCGCATATTTTTGAAAATATCGGGATGCAGGTCCAGTTGATGCCGATCACGGGGATTCCGCTGCCATTTATCAGTTATGGAGGGACGTTTTTGGTCACGGTGATGTTTCTTTTGGGCATGGTGCAAAGCGTGTGGGTTCATCGCCATGTGGCGCTCGAGGATGTACGTGAAAATGCTAAAAACCGCCGGGGGCGGCGCCCGTTGCCACCGCCTAATGCGGTGCCCTCCATTTGATGGCGGTCACCCCATGGCGTGGTTCAGCGCGCGGTCGGCTCACGAGCTGACGGGGCGTGGGATTCGGTTGCGGGGACGGCTCGTTGGTGTCATCGGTGAAGTGGTAATTTATTTATGAAGGCATGAGGCTTGAGGTTGATCATCTGGGCAAAACGTATGGGGCGACCCGAGCGCTGGACGGGTTGTCGTTGCGGGTGGAATCGTCGCGAGTGCTGGTCTTGATTGGCCCCAGCGGGGGCGGAAAGAGCACGTTTTTGCGGGTGCTGGGGGGACTGGAATTACCTGATGCCGGACAGGTTCGGGTCAATACCCATGAGCTGGCGGGGGCCTCGCCGCCGGAGTTGCAAGCGTACCGCCGCCGCAATGGATTTTTGTTTCAGCAATTCAATCTGTTTCCTCATCTGACCGCCCGCCAGAATATTACGTTGCCGCTGGAAAAAGTGCACGGCCACGACCCGGCGGTGGCGTCGACCATGGGAGAGGCGGCGCTGGTTCGATTTGGCTTAATCGATCATGCGGACAAGTTGCCGGCGCAGTTGTCGGGGGGGCAGCAGCAGCGGGTGGGTATTGCGCGGGCCATTGCGGTGGCGCCCGAAGTCTTATTTTTGGATGAACCGACGAGTGCGCTCGATCCTGAGATGACGGCCGAAGTATTGGAGTTGATTCAGGAACTCGCCGAGGCTGGGCAGGACATTATTTTGAGCACGCATGAGATGGGATTTGCGCGGGCGGTGGCTGATCAGGTGGCTTTTGTGGCGGCGGGAAAAATCGAAGAAGCGGGCGCGCCGGCGGAAATTTTTGGCGCCCCGCGCAGCGAGCAGGTGCGCCGGTTTTTGTCGAGGGTGATGCGTTATTAAGGTGGGCTTGGTGCTGTGGGGCTGCGAGGCTGAGGCGCTGTGGGGCTTGGCCCTCTGGGGCTGCGAGGCTGAGGCACGGGCGTCTGATTTTTGATAAGAGTCGATTTTTCTGTCGTTCCGATTTGGATTTTGGCGGGGATTGTTATAGGTGGGGGGTATGGATGACCGACATTTGGGACAGCTGCTTTTGATGGGAGTACCGGGCCCGGAGCTGGATGTGGCGACGGCGGCGCGGTTGCGGGCGTTGCAGCCTGGCGGGTACATACTTTTTGGGCGCAACATCAAGTCAGCTGGGCAGGTGCGGAAGCTGATTGATGATTTGCGGGATCTTTCTGATATTGAGCCGATTATCACGATTGACCAGGAGGGTGGGCGAGTCTCGCGTTTGCGGTTGATTGGCAGCGAGCCGCCCAATGCGCAGCAGCTCCGGCAGAAAGGTGACCGGGGGTTGATTCGTCGGCATGGGGAGTTGACGGGGAAACTGTTGCGACTGTTTGGCTTCAATCTTAATTTGTGTCCGGTGTTGGATATTTCCAACGATGACGCCGCGGATAATTCATTGAAGGGGCGGTGTTATGGGACGACGGCCGGGCAGGTCATTGATTTTGCGGGCGTCTTCAACAAGGCGATGCGCAAAGAGGGGATTTTGAGCTGTGGCAAACATTTTCCGACGTATGGCAGTGCGGATGTTGACCCGCACGAATTGCTGCCGGTGATTGACCGGACCAAAGCCCAGCTTGAGGCCGAGGAAGTGGCGCCCTTTCGCGCGTTGATTCCAGATTTGGACAGCATGATGATCGGGCATGCGTGGTTTCCGGCCTTTGATCCGGACAAGCGCTGGCCGTCCTCGTTGTCGCATTCGATTGTGACCCAGTTTCTGCGATGGCAGCTTGGATTTGATGACGGGCTGGTGATGACGGACGACCTCGATATGGGGGCGATTTTGAACGAAGTCAGTTTTATCGAAACCATTCAAACCGCCATCACGGCTGGCAACGATATGTGCATGATTTGCCACCGAGTGGAGATGGTGGAGCTGGCCCGGGAACACTTGAAGGGAGTGGCCGAGCCGTTGCTGGATGATGCGTTGCGCCGGGTGGAAAAAGCGAAGCGCAAGTGTGTTCCGCCGGATGCGTGGTCGATGGATCGATTTGAGGCCTTGAACCGAGAGATCTGGCAGTTGCGGGTCGACACGTTGGGAGAAGAACGGGCAGCACTTTTGAGTGTGGAAGATGGCAAACGCAGCCCGGTTGAGTTGTATTGATGGGAGTGGCGGGAGTCGCGGGAGTGGGGTGAGCACCGCGAGTCGCGGGGCTTAAGGCGAGTAGCCGCGGGCGGCGGGGGAGTTGGGATTCCAGTGGCCATTGGCCTCTGGGGGTCCGAACCAGCCGATATTTTCGCGGCGGTTGTTGCCGCTGTAGAAGTTCGGGCCGGACTGATTGTTGGGGAGTTCGGCGGTCACGCTGCCATCGCCCCAGGCGATGAGCGCCTTGCCGGCGGCGCGGAAGTGGGTGCTGGGCTGGAGCGGGCCGCGGGGGCGGCCGCGCCGGTCGACCCATTCGAACGGTTCGGTGAACGGGTATTCTTGGATGCCGCCATTGATGGCGAGGGCGGTGGTGGCGAACATGACGACGCGGCCGAGGTGTGGGGTTTCGGGGGCGATGGCGCCGGCGAATGGATTTTGCGGAGTGCCGCCGAGGTATTGAGCGTTGTAGCCGTAGCCGCCGGCGCCTTTTTCGAAGCTGGTGGAGAGGTGGTGGCGCAGGAGCGGGCAGGTCAGGATGTGGTGGCCGCCGCCGAGGTAGGGGGTGAGAAATCCTTTGAGGGGATCAAACGATTCCTCGAGGGTGGTGCGACCGCCATGCCAGCGGATGAGATTGTCGGCGCTGGTCGCCGGGCAGAAAGCGCCGTCGTTGTCCATGGCGTATGAGGCATTGGCCGTGACCAGTCCGTGCAGTTGGGCGGTGGAGACGGCGATTCCTGCGCGCTGGTGCATCCAGCGGCTGGCGCCGAGCCAGATGGCAGCCAGCACGGCGACGACCGCCATGGCGATGAGCGCCTCGATGAGCGTGAAACCGACGGTCTGACCGCGGCGGAGAGGCCAGGTGATGGACTGACGCGCTTTCATCGGCCGGTCCGCAGACTGAGGCGCAGCCGGCAAAACATCGATGTTCCCGGTGCGGCAGGGGTGAGGTCGACCGGATCTGTTCCCGGGCGCAGCGTCCAGGATTTTAGATCGGTGGAAATTTCGGCATCAGCGATCACATCGCGGGCGTCGGGGCTGAGGGCGGGCAGGACGGCTACCCAGCCGGCGGGGGTAACTGTGAGCGCGGGTGACGGCTGCGGGCCCGGGGTCAGCGGGGACGATCCCAGGGCGTATTCCATCAGGTTGCATTGGCCGTCGTCATCCGGATCGGCGGCCGGATCGCCGCTGTCCGGCGGCCAAACAAATCCGGCACTCCACGCGGCATACGTGCCGGCGGGGGCGGTCTGATGGATGACGCCGACGGCATCGAGATCAAATCCGCTCGTCGTCAGGAACGTGGGCCACGGGTCATTGATGATCCGTCCGAGGGAATCGTAGCGCGCATAGAGTGGGTTGATTGAGCCCGTGACATCCACGACCCGGATATGGCTGATAGCGAGGGGGTTCAGGCCCGGGGTCGGAGGGAGTGCAGCCACATCAAAGGGAGTGCCATAACCCGCTACGTATTTCCCGGCCAGATTGAGAACATTTGTTGGATCGATGGCTGCATAAGCTCCGAGTTGCTTGGCGGTCGGAGTTTCGGAAAAGGCCGGAAATCGAGTGAACGTGAGACCATCGGAACTGGCTTCGACAAAAGCGAGTTCCATGAAAAACGAGGCGCCTCCATTGAAGCTGATGCCATTTTCAAAGACGGCAAAGTCCGGTCCCGGACCATCGGTGATGGGGGGATCGAACCGCAGGGTGATGGAGCCGCCATCGCCCAGACTCACGGATGGTTTGGGAGCGAGGGTGCCCGGTTCGGGTTGATCGGTGGTCGAAACGACATCAGCGCGTCCAAGGGCGCTTTCGGCCGAGCCGTAGCTGGCCGGGAGCGACGAGGGGTCGTCGATTTCCTCCGGACCGCGGACTAAGGCGGTCACGGCGGTGGCCCAGGCGACGATGTCAGGCGAGCCGGCGGCGACGGCGTCGGATCCGGGACGGCCGGCGGCCGGTGGAAACGGGCCCGCGTGAGCCGTAGCAGCGGCAGTGGCGGCGGCAAGCAGGCTGGAGAGAAGCGGGCGCATGAGAAACAGGGGTGCGGGTGACCGGCGGGGAGGGCGGTCGGAGCGGTGCTGGCTAATCGTCCTGCCGAATGCCGCTCGGGTCGGCGGCCGGAGACGAATCATGGCGGGAATTTTGATGGCGACGTAGCCATCCGGCCATGGCGGCGAGCAGAAGGAAGGCGGCGGGGGTAGGCTCAGGAATCAGGGCCGCCACCGGCAGGCGCGGCCCGTGGGCCGGTTCACTGGCGTAAATCCATCCGTCCCATGATCCGTCGGTAAGCGGTCGTCCGGCCACCCCAGTACTGGAGAAAATCCATTTTCCCGGGGCAATGTCAGCATAAGGGTTGCCATTGGGAGAAAGGATATGACTGGCATTGTCAAAATTGGGGGGAGTGCCGTCGATGACCGCGTTGTTCACCCAGTAGTTGCTGTAGCTGTAAGTCACAGGGTCGAATCCTGGATGACTATAGTCAGCACGGCCGTCGAGGTCTGCGTCGTATGTCAGGGTGTCGATAAACCCAAATTCGAGCCCGGTCACGTCGAGCCGGGGATCGGCGGCGATAATGGCGTCGAGCATGTCGTGGCCAGTGCGGGATTCAGCGGCCGGCCAGCGGTATCCCCACGCCAAACTGGGCGCAGAGGCGGGGGCGCCGGGGTAGGCAAAATCGATGACCAACACGGCGTGGTGGACCGCTGGTCCCGGGGCCGGGCCGACCCAGAAGTCGATGTTCGCGAGGGTGATGGAGGCACGGGCGGCGGATGGCGGGATGACGGCGCACGCAAGTGCGACCGCCACCGCGCTTGCGGTGCGATGGAATTTCATGATTCAAGGGTCCTACTGGATGCGGTTGGATTTTTTCGCGTCGATTCCATACCCAGAGCGGGCTAGAACGTGGCGATTGAGCAGCGATTCGGCACAAGTATTCGGACTCCTGGCTCGTATCCTCCGCCCCGCCTTCACCCGTCGAAACGGATTGGCTTGATGGGGCATTGTGACCAGTTACCGCAGCGCTCACTGTCCCGGGTTTTCACTGGGTTCCATGAGCCGAGGCTGATCATGAACGGGTACGTGGGGGACAGGGGGATTGCAAGGGCAAGGTGCTCACCCGAAGGGGCACCCCATCAGGCCTTGGGATTGTTGTGCGAATTCTTCCTGTGGGCAATACCTGGGCCGGTATGGGGCGTCTCGTTGGGGCTAGGCAGGACGGTTTCGAGGCGCAATAGCAGGCGTGGGCGTGGATGGGGGGCTGGATTTGGGTGGGTGCGAGTTAGGGCGCTTTGGCTCTACTCACTGGTTTAAGGTCTCCGATTTTCAAATCTCCCCACCCACGCCTTTGAACTTTTCAACAAAAGCGGCGATTTTCTGGAAAACACTTTGCTTAACGGTGAGATACTTGGGATTCAGTGGACTCATTTTGGGCAGTATGCTGTTGAGTTCGGTGCCGTTTTCGCTCGCGTATTCCCGCTTCAGCGAGGTGAGGAGATAGCGCTTGGCAGCCTCTCCATTGAGGTTTTCTGTCTGGATGAGCATTGCGGCTTCGCGCATTTGCTCCGCTTGGGCGTAGGCAAAAAAGGCTTCGATGATGCTGACTTTCTCGCGGAACAGATCAAGATCGGCTTGGTTGATAAAATCGACGACCAGACTCTCTTTGGCGCGGTTTCCGATGCTGGCGCGGATCACCCGGCGCACGTCTTCGATCAAGGCGCCCTTGTCTTTAAGCTTCTGGTTTTTCTCGAAGATCAGTTCGAGGATGTAATCCAGGTTTACCTCCTGCGATTTTAGAAGGTCGATCTCAAATACTACGTCATCCCAATCGACCGAACTTTTCACTTTCTCGTTGCCGGCTTTCTCGCGATGCAACCAGTCGCGAATGTCGTTGTAGGTAGAACGATAGTCCTGAACCTTACGCTCCGGCAGAACCTCCGTTGCCTTAAGCTTTTCGAGGTCCTCGTCGCTCAAATAGCGCTGCGCCTTAAAGGCTTCGACGGCCGCTTCATCCTCTGGAGCGACCTGCTGCCAGGCTTTCAGGTTGGTGAACTCATCGAAGTTTTGCAGCGTATTTTCGATCTTCAGATAGTCCCCAAAGAGTTTGGTGAAGGCCTTCTTGTCGGCTTCTTTCTCGATGGCCGCAGGGTCGGGGAAACGTTCTTTTAGCTCCGCGACGACTTCTACAAAACCACGCCGTGCCTCGCCGGTGGCCACTTCGGTGAAGCCGTCCATGTATTCTTTGTAGCTCTTCTCCAAGACAACGTTCTTGGTATTGGCATCGCCGAACAAGGTGATCGCGTCGATGGTCGCCTGCTCCAGATCGCGGAAGGTGATGATGTTGCCGAAAGTCTTGGTGGCGTCGTAGATGCGATTGGTGCGGGAGTATGCCTGGATCAGGCCGTGATAGCGCAGGTTCTTATCGACGAACATGGTGTTGAGCGTGGGCGCGTCGAAACCGGTGAGAAACATGCCAACCACAATCAGCAAGTCCACCTCCTGCCGCTTCACCCGCTGCGCGAGGTCGCGGTAGTAGTTTTGGAAGCCGTTGCTATCGACACCGAAATTGGTTTTGAAAAATGCGTTGTAGTCGGCGATGGCCGCGTTCAGAAACTCCTTGGCACTGCTGTTCATGGCAGAAATCTCGAAGCTTTCGTCAGGGATCGTGCCGATGGCCTCCTGCTCCTCATTGGCGGCGAAGGAAAAGATCGTGGCCACCTTGAGCGGTCGCTCTGTCTCGCTTTGCAGGGTCTTGAAGGTCTCGTAGTAGAGCTTGGCAGCGTCCACGCTGCTCACGGCAAACATGGCGTTGAAGCCCTTGCCGCCTGCTTGCAGACGGTGAGTCTTTTGGCGGTAGTTGTTCAGGATATATTGGCTGATCTCCTTGATCCGATCCGGGTGCAGCAGGGCTTGGCGGTTCTCGGCGGCGTTGAGTTTGTCCGTGTCCTGTTCGCTTTCGACGGCCTTGAAACGCGGGCGCACGTCGTTGTAGTCCACCTTGAACTTCAGCACCTTTTCATCGCGGATGGCATCGGTGATAACGTAGGAGTGCAGCTCGCGACCAAACACGCTGGCGGTGGTCTCCGCCCCGCTGGCGTTCTCGGGGAAAATGGGCGTGCCAGTGAAACCGAACTGGTAGAACCGCTTGAACTTCTTTTGCAGGTTGGACTGCGCCTCGCCGAATTGGCTGCGGTGGCACTCGTCAAAAATGAACACTACCTGCTGGCTATAAACCGGGAGCGAAGCCTCGGTTTTCATCAGGTTGTTCAGCTTCTGGATGGTGGTGACGATGATCTTGTTGTCGTCCTTCTGAAGGTTGCGCTTCAGGGCGGCGGTGCTGTCGGAACCGTTCACGCTGTCCGGCGAGAAGCGCTGGTACTCCTTCATCGTCTGGTAATCCAGATCCTTGCGATCCACGACGAAAAACACCTTGTCGATGAAGTCCAGTTCCGTGGCCAAGCGGGCCGCTTTGAAGCTGGTCAGCGTCTTACCCGACCCCGTGGTGTGCCAGATATAGCCGCCGCTTTCCGGCTTGCTCCAGTTTTTCGATTCATACGAGCTGATGATCTTTTGCAGGATGCGCTCGGTCGCGGCGATTTGGTAGGGTCGCATCACCAGCAGGGTATCGCTCACGTCGAAGACCGAGTAGTGAAGCAGTACCTTCAGCAGGGTGCGCTTCTCGCAGAAGGTCGCGGTGAAGTCCTTCAAATCCTTGATCAGGGAATTGTCCTTCGTCGCCCAGTGCATTGTGAAGTCGAAGCTGTTCTTGTTGCGCTGGGTGGTGTTGGCGAAGTAACGGGTGTCCGTGCCATTGGAGATGACGAACAATTGTAGGAATTTGAACAACGAATTCTCGCTGTTGAAGCTTTCCTTGCTGTAGCGGTGGACTTGGTTAAAGGCCTCACGAATAGCGACTCCTCGCTTTTTCAGTTCCACCTGCACCAGCGGCAGACCGTTGACGAGGATGGTCACATCGTAGCGGTTGGCATGGCTGCCGCTTTGCTCGAACTGCCGGATGACCTGGCAGGTGTTGCGGAAGATGTTCTTCTTGTCGAGCAGGTAGATGTTCTGGATGTGGCCGTCATCGAAAACGAAGTCGTGGATGTAATCATCATGGATCTTGCGGGTCTTTTCCAGGATGTGGTCGCTCGGGCGGTCGAGGTAGGTCTCGACGAAGCGCGTCCACTCGGATTCGGTGAACTGGACGTTGTTCAGCGTTTGCAGTTGGGTGCGGGCGTTTGCGAGAAGTTTTGCAGGTGTGTTCAGTTCGCGCTCAAAGATGTAGCCAAGGTTGCCGAGGTCATCTATCAGCTCCCGTTCCAAGGAATCTTCGCTCTGGTAAGACTCCATAAGCTTCCCGTCCTTGTCGTATCGATCAAGAACGATGAAACGGTTGGTCTCGGCGATAGTTTTGGTTTCGGTCATGTTGGTGCTTTCGCGCTATTGGTTGCGCATTTTCAATTCGAACATTTCATTGAGCTTTTGAACTAAAAATCTGAAAACGCGGATGTCATCTGGTGTGAGGTCTGCGACTTCTTCGCCAGCGTGTTTCGAATGGCTTGAAATATTCAAAATCCTTTTCAAATAGGGATTCGGAACGCTCTCATCCGTTGGAGGAAGCAGCACTTCCCAGCGCTTAAATCCAACGAACGTTGAAGTCTTTTCGAGGACGTTACGGAGAAAGTTAAAATGATACTTTTTTACTTTCCCTGACTCACAGGCTTTATCCAATTCACTTTTCAAAAAAAGATGATACGAAAAAGGAGAGTCATTGGGCTGAGGCTCCAAGTTGAAAGATTCATCTTCCTGCTTTTCCAGTCTGTATTTTTGGAAATTTTTGCTCTTCCAGTTCGAGTATTTATCATCACTTCCAAATTCATTACATAGGATGTTATAGAAGAAAGGGCTATGCGTAGTGATGACGAACTTTAATTCTCTTCCATCTGTAAAAATGCTGGATTTTATCAACTCTGCGATGTCAACCGCCAGTTCGATCAAATGGTTCTCATCCAACGAGCTTACTGGGTCATCAATGAAGACATATTCTAGCAGGTCATACTTGTCGGTTTCCCGCTCAGGAAGTTCAGCGACGGTTAGAACGCTCACGACTTGCTCGATGAGGCTGTAGAAAATGCTCCAAATGAAGCAGCTCTCCTCGCCTTTGGAAATCTTGACGTGCTCGCTGATGTCCTCATTTCCTCGCTCGTAGGAAAACGTCACCTCTGAGAAAGCGGGCACCTGAACGTCTTTGCCGTCTTTGTCTTTGATTGTGTATTCTTCGTTGAACCGAGGAGTCAGCTTGTCGTTCGTGTAACGCTGAAAGTGTGCGATTGCATTTCGATCCTGCCCCTGGTCCCGCAAGACCCATTCTGTGTAGGCGTTGGGCTGAATTTTCAAGACCCGCTTCTTGTCTTCGACCAGATCGTTATCCCAATAGAATAGGTCTTCGGTGAAGGCGTTGTAATAGAGGATCTTTGGTCGTGGATCTATCTCATGGTCTTCATCCTGATTCTCGGGAGCAATCTCCTCCTTGAAGTCACGGGAAAGCCGCGTCTTGCCGGAGCCGTTGAATGCATAAATCAACTGCACTTTCGGCACGGGTTTCGTATCTGTAACCTCGCGAGTGGTTATGGATTCAGATCTTTTGACAGTCTTCGCAGTGCTCAACTGCTCGGCGATTTGTCTCAATGTGTGACCCATTTTATGCCGCTACTTCGGGTTTGGGGAAGCTCAGCAGCAGATCGCGGTAATGCGCGTATTGCTTCTGACGCAGCTCAATCTCGCGTGGCAAGCCTTCACTGATGGATTGGGTGAGGGTGTCGAACTTGTCGAGGATGGCGACGATGCGGGCTTGCTCGTGCAGTGATTTATCGGGGTCTAGAGGGTAAGGAATAGGGATTTTTGTCCCTTCAACCATTGGTTTTGTAAGTTGAGGAATACCAGATTTTGAGACGTTGTAATTGTTCTCGATGGTCTTCATGAAATAGTAGCAATATTTCAGATTCAATCGCACTTTTGGCGTTATAGCCAATAAACGGATGATCGGGAAAAACGGTTCAGTTCTATAACTTATCCAACCAATCGTTCCTCGGGCTGATATTGTTAAGCTTGGATTTCGAATCTTCGCTTCATTCGTCCAGCCATACAAAGCTTTGTCACCTATTCCGTTAGATAGGATTGGAATGCTAAAATCAGCGGTTTTTAGTTTTGAAAAAGCATGTTTAGGCACATCGCCTCCCGCAAAAATATCAAACAGCTCACCAAGCGTCTTCCACTCCACGTCGCCCGCTTCAAAGCTAAGCAATTGGTCGCGGTAGTGGTTGTATTGTTTTTTCCGGTTGGTCAGCTCGGTGGTCAGCTCGGTGGTCAGCTCGGTGAAGGTGTCCAAAATGCGGACGATTTCTTTTTGGACGTGCAGGGGAGGGATGGGGACTAATCTTTGTTCAATGGCACCTTTGGTGACATGCATCATCGTTGATCCAGTGCCTTGTTCCTCCTTTAGCGCTTTGGTGTCCCACTCCAGCAGATAATAAAGGAATTTTTTCTGAATCAAATCTGCATCGGGAACAACCTTCCAAATGTGGTAGTGATAAATAACCTTATCGCCCCCCCAAATTCGCGGACCGAAAGAGGCCGACCATGCATATATACTGCTCTGCGTAATATTTTCGGATTTTGCGCATATAGCTTGATAACATCGGATGTATGTATAACATACGTGGTATGATAAGACTTGAACTGAGCGACGAGGATCGCGCGGCGAT
>CAJBME010000108.1 GCA_903954065.1 uncultured bacterium | reverse complement strand
GGGTCTTCTGTAGCCGTGGGTCGCTGACCCCGGTCGCGGCGCCGAACGTCTCTCCGAACGATTCGCCGAACGAATTTTGAGCCGTGGACCGGCTGCGTAAAAGTGGTCTCGTATCCGTGTTTTGAAGGAGGTGGCCTGAGGGCCAAGTGTGGAAACCGGGGCCGGCGTACCCGGCTACAGCGGCGGCTTGGCCGCCGCGTAGTTGTTTTGTATGCGGGTCTTCTGTAGCCGTGGGTCGCTGACCCCGGTCGCCGCGCCGAACGGCTTTTTGGAGCCTTGCTGTTCAGGGCGCGGGGACGAGCAGGGCGAGGTCTTTGTATTCGACCTCCATATCCTGACCGCCATGGAGCTGGAGGCCGAACAATCCATTTTCCCGGGTGGGGGATGGATCAACGAAATCGGCGGTCTGACGGCCATTGACGTGAACCACGGTGCGGGAGCCGTGGGAGCTGACCCACATTTCATTCCATTCGCCGGGGCGGTTCACTTTCTCTTGGGCCATCCAGGCCTTATCCGGCTGGGCGACCCATGCCCGACCCCCGGTTTCGTAGAGTCCGCCAGTGTCGTCGTTCTCGCATACTTCTGCTTGAAATCCATGCACTGTGACCGGGTCATCCACCCGCTGAGCCCGAAAATAAACGCCGCTGTTGCCCTTGGTGACTTTAAACTTCAGTCGCATCGTAAAATCGCCATGCATGGCATCACTCAAGAGCAGCCCATGCCGTGGGTCACTGGCTGGACTGGTCCCGCGGATCGCTCCGTCTTTGACCTCCCACTGGCCGCCCGGAGTGGCGGTCCAGCCGTTGAGCGACGAGCCATCGAAGAGCGGTTTCCATTCATGACGCCCCAGATCCTGTAGCGCAATCTGACGCCACTGCACCTGAGTGCCGACTTTGTCCGCCTCCTGACCGACGCCATGTACCTGAAAAGCAATAAATCCAGCGGTTTCGCCGGCATCCCGCAGGTCGGCCGCCGGCACCCCGTTGAGCCACGTGCGGATCGAGTCGCCGACGGCCCGGATGCGCACTGTATTCCAGTCGCCCTGCTTGAACGCCTTGCGCGCCGCCTCATTGGCCGTCAAGTTTTGCAGCCACCCCCGACGGCCTTCCTCGTAAATACCCGCGGTCCACGCCCGGTCGCTCGGGTCAATTTCCGCCTGATAGCCATGCACTTGGCCGTTTTTAAAATCCGTTCGACTGTGAGAGCGAATTTGCACGCCACTATTCAAACGAGGATCCACCTTGAACTCGTAGGTCAGCTGAAAATCGCCGTATTCCTTCGTGGTGGCCAGAAAACTGTTGGGTTCGGCCGCCACCGAAGTGCCCGTTAAGACGCCGTCTTTGAGTTCGTAGACGGCTTTGCCACCGAGTTGGCGAAAACCCGTCGCAACGTCCGGGTTCGTAAATAACGGCTGCCAAGGATCACCCGGAGATTCGGCCCCCACCACGCGACACAAAGTGCTCAGTCCCGCCAGAACCAGGGCCGCCCGATGAAAAGATCGTTTCATCAGCCAACCCTGCCCAAAGCAGCCGCTCACGCCAATAAAAAAATACTCCGTAGTGGGCCTCCTCCCCGTGCACCCGGCGCCCGGAGAGGCGAATTCTCCACAAGTTATTCACAATTTTTCCACAGCCCCAAGTCGCCATCGCTGCACCACCGCCCCGCCGCCCCGCTTTCAGCGCGTCCTCGATTTTGCGGTTTCAGCAAGGACATATTTATACCTGCCATAATCAGCCAAACCCCTTCTCCCACTAGGGCAAACGCTCAGACGAGGATGTGGAACTGCATGTGGAACACGTGACTCGGACGGTTTTTCTTCGGGGAAAAAATTGTATCACAAAATCCTTATTATAAACGAGTTATGTCATAAACAAAGCAATTCATTCGGGCATCCTGAACATCTTCAAGAATCAAAGATGTGTCTGTCCGCGGGTGGGAAGCGGTCTGAAAATCGTTCTGTCCGCAGGGATTTCGATTTTCGACTAGTGGAGCGGCTGGGGAGCCGGTTGTGAACAAGCGGCGGGGGGTGAAAACCCGGTCTTTTTGAGGTGGGGACGGTGTTGGGCGGCGGTGTGGCGATGGCGGCGGTGGATTTGTTCACATCGGTTGTTCACAATTTTTGCGAGGCGGGGTGATAGGGCTGTTCCTTTATCACGTGTTCAAGTTTTCGGTTGTTGATGGATCGATGGGGCCTCCTTGAAGGGGGCGTTTTTCAAGTGGTTTTATGGTTTCTTCGGCATGAGAAGTTTTGAGAATCGATCGTTAGTCGGACTCTTTCCGGCCCTTTACATGGTCGGCGGCCGTGGTTTGATGAATTCCTGTTTCGCTCATGCCTCCGGCTCGTCTGCGCATTCTCAAAACCAGCAAACTCTTCATCGGGGGGAAATTTCCCCGGGCTGAGAGCGGCCGAGTGCTGACGGCTGTCGATTTTCTGACGGGCGCCCATCTGGCGCATTACGGGCAGGCCTCGATAAAGGACCTGCGGGATGCCGTGGCAGCGGCCCGGTCAGCGCAACGGGCGTGGGCGGCCGCTGCGCCCAGCCTGCGCGGACAAATTCTTTACCGCGCGGCCGAAATGATTGAGGGAAGAATGGCTTCGCTGGCGGCAGTCATCTCCACTACCACCGGCGTCACGGCGGCCGCGGCCGAAGCCGAGGTGGCCGCGTGCGCCGACCGGCTGGTTCATTTTGCAGGATGGGCCGACAAAATTTCCGCGGTCTTTGGCAGTGTGAATCAGGTGGCTACTTCACATTTTAATTTCACCGTGCCTGAACCCACTGGGGTGGTGGCGGTGCTGGCTCCTGATCGACCGTCGGCGCTTGGGCTGATTGGGGCGGTGGCGCCGGTGCTTGTCGCGGGTAACACGGTGGTGGTGGTGGCCTCCGATGCTTTTCCTCTGGCCGCCATGGAGCTGGCCGAAGCCTTCGCCACCAGTGACCTGCCGGCCGGGGTGGTGAATATCCTGACCGGGAAACGCGCTGAACTCGTCGGGACCATGGCTTCACACCTCGACATCAATGCCGTCGTCGACGCCTCCGATGATCCCACCCATCGCACGACGCTGCGCCTGGGGGTGGCCGGCAATCTCAAACGCGTTCACTTTCGCGACGCCACGCGCGAAGCAGGGACCGATATTCTCGATACCGTCGAAATGAAAACCGTATGGCATCCAGTCAGCTGGTAGCCGGGGAATATGTACGATGAATATGGTGTCACTCATCGAGAAAAAGCGCGATGGCGGCGTCCTCGCGCCGGGCGACATTGCGTGGATGATCGAGGAATTCACGGCTGGCCGGATTCCGGATTACCAGATGAGTGCGCTGGCGATGGCCGTCTATTTTCGCGGACTGGACGAGGCCGAAACCCTAGCCCTCACTCTCGCCATGAGGCAGAGCGGCCGCACGCTGTCTTGGCCCGCCGGACACCCGCCGGTCGTCGATAAACATTCAACCGGCGGAATCGGCGACAAAACATCGTTGCTGGTCGCTCCCTTGCTGGCTTGCGATGGATTGTGGGTGCCGATGATTTGTGGTCGGGGTCTGGGCATCACCGGTGGGACGCTCGATAAACTCGAAAGCATCCCGGGATTTCGCGTCGGATTAAGCCCGGAAGAAACCGTGGAACAAGTGTGCCGGCTGGGCGTGGCCATGGTCGGTCCCACTCCAGAAATCTGCCCCGCGGACGCGAAACTCTACGCCTTGCGCGATGTGACCGCTACCGTCCCCAGTCAGTCGATGATCGTGGCCAGTATTATGTCGAAAAAACTCGCTGCCGGGCTCGATCGTTTGTCTCTCGACGTCAAGTTCGGTTCCGGTGCATTCATGAAATCCCGCGACGCCGCGCAGTCGCTGGCGGATGGCTTGATTCGCGTCGGTCAGCAACTGGGGGTGGCCACCGCGGCGCGCCTCACGCCGATGAGCGAGCCGCTCGGATGCGCGGTTGGCAATGCCTTGGAAGTCAGCGAATGTATCGAGGCCCTGCACGGCGGCGGGCCTCCGGACATGGTCGCTCTCGCGCTCGACCTCTGTGAACCCGTCGCCCGCTCACCGCGGCACGTCCTCGCTGGGTGGCTGGCCGACGGAACAGCTTGGACTCGGTTTCAAGCCATGGTCGCCGCCCAGGGCGGGGACCTTGAGGCCTTTGCCCGCCGGCCGGAAGCCCCGGTCATTCGCGATTGCCGCGCCCCGCATGGCGGCACGCTCACGGCTCTCGATGCTGGCGTGCTCGGTCAGAGCACCATCGAACTGGGGGCCGGGCGCCACCGCACCAGCGATCCGATCGATCATCGAGTTGGATTTGACCACATCGCCAAGATAGGGCATCATTTGAACAATGGTGATATCGTCCTCCGGGTCCATGCCGCTAGTCATGAAGCGGCCGAAGCTGCGTTGGTCAGTGTCGCTTCCGCCTTACGCATCGAATAACGTCCCCTCCTTCTTTTCTTTCCTCCCTCATGCCCCGTCCTTCCCGCGGTCGCTGCCCTTCGTGCGGGCGGTCTCATCACCCTGATCCGTCTCGCCAGCCATGAGGACCCTGACGCGCCTCCATCGCTGGTTTGGACGCCGCACTGACCGGCTGCTCCGCGACCCCGTGCCGCTGCGGAATGCCGCTGGAGAAAAATGGCCCAAAGACAGGGTCGGTGAGTTTGGCGAGAAAGTTGCCAGTCGCTGGCTCTGGCTGGAGGGCGGCTGTGAGGTGCTGTATCAGAATTTCCAAGCCCGCGAAGGCGGCGAAGTCGACATCGTCGCCCGTGAAGGAGAAATCTTGTTGTTCATCGAGGTCAAAACCCGGACTTCCATCACCTTCGGTCGGCCAGCACTGGCCGTGGATGCCGAAAAACAAGCGCTGATCATTCGCGGCGCACGCGCTTACATGTCGCTCCTCCACTGGCCCGCTCTCTGTTTCAGGTTCGACATCGCCGAGGTTGTGCTCACCGACCAACGTCCGCCCGCCGTCACCTGGGTGCGTGGAGCCTTCGCGCTGCCCCCATCGCTTCGCTGGTAAAAAAGGATGGCTGGAATCGTCGGCTTTCACTTCAGCTCCAGACGTGTTTTTTCGGATTTTTCATTCGTTTTTTAGTTGAAATACCGTTTTTCTGTACAAGTGTTCTTTATGTTGCCCTCCCGCTTCTTGTTTCCATGGCCGCGCTCGCTGGTCGCGCACCAGCGTCAAAACGTTGGGGCCGGGGGCGCGCGTGGCGTGCAGGATTTTTTGGGCGTGGGGGCGGCGGTTTTTGTTTGGGCTTGGGTGGCAATGATGGGGCTGGGGCTGGGGTGGGCGTTGGGCTTGAGGTGGGTTTTGTCGGTGACTGGGTTTTTTTTGATGGCGGGCGTGAGTGGGGCGGATGAGGGGCGAGAGGGTGGGGGGCTGGCGAGCGCGCCCTTGGGGCGTTTGGCGTTGGAGGATTCTTCATTTTTGCGCGCGAGTGCGACCAGCCGGGTTCGTTGGTATCGCTGGGGGCCGGAGGCGTGGGCCGAAGCGGCCCGGTCCGGTCGGCCGGTGTTCCTTTCAGTCGGGTATTTCTCCTGTCCATGGACCGCCCGCATGGATCGTGAGGTGTTTATGGATCCGACGACGGCGGAGAGACTGAACGAAAAGTGTGTCCCGGTGCGGATCGATCGTTTTGAACGTCCGGAGGTGGATCATTTTTGCCGGCGGTTCATCGAATCCACGCACGGGCGCAGTGGATGGCCGCTCAACCTCTGGATGACCGCAGAAAAATTGCCGCTGCGCGCCGTGTCGTCCCTCTCGCTGTCGGATGAAGGATGGGGCAGTTTCTCTCGAGAAGTAGATTATTTTCTCGACGCATGGACGCGTCATGCGGCTGCTTGGCAGAAGCAAGCCATCGTTGAATGTCAACAACTAGGCCTGAAGGAGGGGCCTGAAGCCGCCGCGGTGGTTGGGCCTGATGTGAGGCCTGATGTGGACCATGATGTGGGGCATGCGGAGGCACTTGCGGCCGCGGCAGCAGCGGCGGCGGAGCCAGCGGTCTCGTCATCGCTGTCCGCGTCATCGCTGTCCGCGTCATCGCTGTCCGCGTCATCGCTGTCCGCGTCATCGCGGGCCGCGGTGCGATGGCCGATTGACCGGGCGGTCGTGGATGCGGGGCGGCAGCAGATTATGAGTCAGTTTGACCCGGTGCATGGCGGGTTTGGGCGGGCCCCGAAGTTCCCTCCGGCCAGCCGTTTGGGGTTATTGATGGCTGTGGCGGCGGGATTGGCGGAGGAATCGACTCTTCATCGTGAGATGAGCCATGTGGTGGAGGCGACGTTGGACGGCATGGCGGGCGGGGCCATTCGGGATCCATTGGGCGGAGGGTTTTTCCGTTATGCGATGGATGATGGGTGGCGGCGACCGGCCTTTGAAAAATCGTCTTTGGATCAGGCGATGGTGGCGGACATGTATTTAGCTGGGTATGAATTGACCGGGCGGGAGGCTTTTGCGGTCATCGTTCGGGAGGTGTTGGAGTATGCGATTCGCGAGCTTGGACAGGCCGATGGCGGGTTTTTTAATGGGGAGAGTGGGGAGAGTGGTTTTTTGGGGGAGGGGGGTGTGGAGTTGAGGGAAGGGGCGTATTATTTATGGGGGCGGGACGAAGTGCGTCGGTGCACCGGTCTGGCGGCGGATTTGATGGAGTTGATATTTGACGTGCAGGCGCGTGGGAACGTGCCGCCGGGCAGCGCCGGCAGCGCTGGGCTGGAGGGTCAAAATATTTTGGCGGAGAGGATGTTGTGGTCACGTGCGGCTGCGATTTTAAACCTTCCTGAACCGCAAGCCAAAGAGTGGGCGGCGGCTGGGCGGGCGCAATTGTCGGCGGCGCGGCGTCAGCGGATTCGCCCGGCGCTGGACCGGTTGATGATCACGCAGGTCAATGCGGCGTTGGTTTCTTCGCTGGCGCGGGCCGGGCGGCGGATCGGAGCCCCTGAATTCCTTGAGCGGGCGGTACGCGGGGCCGAGTTTATTCGCCATCACTTGTGGAATGCGGACGATGGCACTTTGTACCGGTGCCGGCTCGACCGGACCCCTCGGCATCGGGCGGTCGCGGATGATTATGTTTTTTTGGTTCGTGCCTTGCTGGATCTGCATGAAAGCACGGGGGAGCTGCGTTGGCTGCAGTGGGCGGAAGATGTGCAGCGGGCGCTGGAGACGCATCACGCTGACGACCGGGGAGGCGGGTATTTTGAGGCTCGCCGCGGCCAGTCGGAGGTTCCGGTTTTTCTGAAGTCCGATGATGATGCGGGCGGTCTTTCCGCCAATGCCGTGGCTGGTCTGAATCTCCTTCGCTGGGCGGGATTGATGCAGCGGCCGGAATCCACCGCGGCGGCGGCTCGTTTGTTGCAGGCCTTCGCGTGGCCGCTGCGCACCCGGGCCGCCAGCGTATCCGGTTTGGTGCTTGTGGCTGCGGAGTCAATGCATCCGCGGAAACGGATTATTTTGATCGGCGCACCGGACCTGCCGGACATGGTGGCCGCCCGGGCTTTGTTGGCCGCGCACCGGTGCCACCTGCTCTCCATCGAGGATGCGGCCGCCGGCGCGTGGCTGCAGCAACGACAGGCCGTGCCCGCCGCCGTGGTTGTCGCCGCCTCGGCTTCCGTCGCTAGTCCATCCATCCCCGCATTTTTCATGACTGATGGGTCCGCCATCGAACAGGGGCCGCTTCCCCTCGATAAACTACCCGAATTTTTGCCAAATCGGCCATAATCGTCACAAGCTGCAGGCGAATGAGGGGATTCCCTAAGGCCGGGGTTGCAATTTGCGCTACCCATGGAATTAACTCCTCAACCCCCAAGTTGCACCGTCATGAAAAAATCCATCTTGCCGAAAGTTCCCGCCGCCTTCGCCCTGTTCGCTCTGTGCTCATTCCATGCACCGGCCGATACGATCAAGCTCAAGGATGGTAAGTCTATCGATGGCACCATCATCGCCGAAGACGCCAGCAGCGTGACCATCAAAACCATTGTCGTGGGAAAAATCACGGACAACAAGGTCGTGCCTCGTTCCGAGATCGCTTCGTTGGTCAAAAAAACCCCCGAAGATGACGCCGCCGAGGCCGTGAAAAAAATCCTGCCCACCGAAGATTTTCTGCTGCCTAGCGCCTACAACAAAATCATCGCCGAGGGGCCAGACAAGTTCTTGGCCACCTATCCCAACAGCAAATACCGCGCGGAAATTCTTGAGCTCAAAAAGTCGCTCACTGACGAGCAAGCTCAGAGCCGCCGCGGCATGCGCAAGGTGGATGGCAAGTGGCTGTCGGGTGAAGAAATGCAAGCCAATGAATACAATATTCAGGCGCTGAAAGTGTTCCGCGAGATGGAAAAAGCCGTGGCCGCCGAAGACTTTCGCGCTGCGCTCGACGCCTTCACTCGCATCGAGGCCATGGGTCGCTTCTCTTTGAGCTATCCCAAAGCCATTGAATTGGCCCGCACCGTGCTCGCCACTTACGATGGTAATCTCAAAGCCGCTATCAAGGCGGTACCGCAAAAAGTCAAAGAGGCCGAAACCCGCTTGGCCAATATGACCCCAAGCGATCGCGACGCCGCCAAATCCGAACGCGAAAAAATCAAAAAGGATTTTGTGGCCAAGATCGCCGAAGAAAAAAAGGCGAAAGTTCGATTCACCAGCACTCTGGACACAGACGTGGGCAGCCTGAATGAGGCGGCTCGCCAAGTGGATACCGAAATGAAACGACTGGCCGCTCTGAATGTGCCCGCCCTGACCGAACGGTCTGCCGGATACGACCGGGTGCTCAAACTCATTGGCCAGAAAAAATATGAGGAAGCCATCGTGCGGCTCGATGAATTTGCCAAAGTCACCAAAGACGCCAGCAATGATCCGGCCATCAAAAAACAACAGGAATCCCTGAAACGGCTGCGTGAGGAGTCGATTCGCGCTGGCCAGCAGCAGGACTTGCTCAAGCGCACGCAGCCCAAACCAGAAGGAGCGCCTGCGGCACCTGCCAAAGCGGAAGCCCCGGCTGCTCCGGCCGCGCCTGCTAAATAATCTAAGATCTTTCTTGTCAATGGCTGATGCCCCATCCCCAACCCCGCGGGAAGCCAGTCTGGCTCGACGCACTGCTGAGACTGACATCTCATTGAGAATCAACCTCGATGGGAGCGGCCAGTCGCGGATCGACACCGGGATCGGGTTTTTCGACCACATGCTGACGCTCTTCGCGAAGCATGGCTTGGTCGATCTGGAAGTGACAGCCAAAGGAGATTTGCACGTCGACTTCCACCATACGGTGGAA
Organism: uncultured bacterium; assembly: GCA_903954065.1. Classification (GTDB taxonomy): domain Bacteria; phylum Verrucomicrobiota; class Verrucomicrobiia; order Verrucomicrobiales; family V1-33; genus CAJBME01. The sequence goes on along the minus strand of CAJBME010000108.1, from coordinate 1,366 downwards.
GATGTCGGTATTGTGCTAGGGCAGGCGGTGCGGCAGGCCTTGGGCGATAAAGTGGGCTTGGTGCGGTACGGTTGCGCGTATCTTCCGATGGACGAAACGCTGACGCGGGTCGTCGTTGACTTGAGCGGTCGCGCCTTTGTCGAGTATCGAGCCCCGCGGCAGGCGGATATGATTGGTGCCGCCTTTTCGTTCCAGCTCGTCGAGGAATTTATTCGAGCGTTTGCTCATAATCTGGCGGCCAATGTGCACGTCGAGATTTTGTATGGACGTGACAGTCATCACATGGCGGAAGCGATTTTCAAGGGACTGGCCCGCGCGTTGGATCAGGCGACGCGGCTTGATCCGCGGGTTTCGGGTGTGCCCAGCACCAAGGATCTGCTGTAACGACGATGCCGCCATGCCCTTGACCCGCGCGGGGCGCTGAATGAACTCGTCCGGGGGGCTAAAAACGGGCGGCCATTCGCGAACGGGTCGCTTTTTCTTTCTGCCTGATTCGTGACTAGACTGTATGAGCATTAAAATTGGTGTTATCGACTATGGGGCCGGCAATTTGCAGAGCGTGCGCAATGCATTGCGGGCGCTGGGGCGTGAAAGCGTGCTAGTGGCAGACGCGGCTTCGATGGAGGACGGGGTGGATGCGTTGATTTTCCCGGGTGTGGGGGCGTTTGGCGACACGATGAGCACGTTGCGCGAGAGGGGGTTGGTCGAGCCGCTACGGGCGTGGATCCGCGCGGAGCGGCCGTTCTTGGGCATTTGTATTGGTTATCAGGTGTTGTTTGAGGGCAGTGAAGAGTCGCCCGGGGTGGAGGGACTGGGTGTCTTTTCCGGCCAAGTGGTGCGCCTGCGCGCGCCGGGGTTAAAAATCCCGCATATGGGGTGGAATGAAGCGCGGCTGCGCCATCCGGCTGATCCGTTGTGGGACGGCTTGGGGGCCGCCCCGCACGTGTATTTCGTTCACAGTTACCATCCGCAGCCGGTCGATGACGCCTTGATTGCCGCCACCACGGATTATGGGACGTCATTCGCTAGCGCCATCCGCTGGGAGAGCGGCGCCGCCGTCCAGTTTCACCCGGAAAAAAGCCAGGAGCTCGGGCTGCGTCTGCTCGCAAATTTCCTTCATCTGGCTGAAGCTCAGTCGGCTGGAGCTGGGGTGTCCGCGCCCGTCTGACCGACCCCGAGACCCTGCGACCCCTATGCGGCGTTCCTTCAGAACGCACCGTTTCTCTCGAATCAGAGTCCCAGGGTTGCACCCTGGGCTGGTATGCGTTGCCCCGTTGGGGCAATCCTATGGTTGCTGGTATGCGTTGCCGCGTTGGGAAGTTAACTTATCTGCGTAGTCGTTTCGTATCCGGATTTTCTGTAGCTG
>CAJBME010000107.1 GCA_903954065.1 uncultured bacterium | reverse complement strand
TCTTGAGGGATGTGGCCTGAGGGCCAAGTGTGGAAACCGGGGCCAGCGGACCCGGCTACAGTCGCCTCTCCGAACGCCTCTCCGAACGTCTTTTTGCCAGGGGCCGGATGCGAAGAAGCGGTTTCGCAGCCGTGTCTTGAGAGATGTGGCCTGAGGGCCAAGTGTGGAAACCGGGGCCCGCGGACCCGGCTACAGTCGCGGCGCCGAACGCCTCGCCGAACGTCTTTTTGGCAGGGGACCGGATGCGAAGAAGTGGTTTCGGAGCCATTGTCTTGAGAGATGTGGCCTGAGGGCCAAGTGTGGAAACCGGGGCCAGCGGACCCGGCCAGCGGGAAGTTAACTTCCCGACGAGGGCTTGCCATTGTTTTACGGCCCAAATCCGGGGCGATGCCCTGCGCTTTCACATGGCGCCCCGTTGGGGCTGGGAAGACGTGATTCGTCATCCCTGCTTTTAGGTTTAATCGAGGAAAATGAACTCATTAGCGCCCATCAAGGCGCGGGCATAACTTGTCCATGCCGACGCCTCCCGCTCCGTCGGCGTCTGGTCGGCCGGCAGCCGGGCGCGAAATCCGGCCAGATAAACAACGGCCTCCGAGGTTTCGGCGGCTGTGGCTTCACGGCCATACAATAGTTTGTGCGCCAGCGAAATACGAGCCACCATGTTCCCGGGAAAAGCCGCCGCCACCCGCTGGGCCAACCCCTCTGCCTGCTCATGAGCGAATGGATCGTTCATGACAAAAAGCGCCTGTAGCGGAGTCGTCGTGATCATGCGAGCTCCCGTGCTGGAGTTCGTGTCGGCACCGTCAAAAACCGCGAAAAATGGATGGCGTCTGATCCGCTGCTGCATGACATACACCGACCGATGGCGGGTCGGATAAACGGCCGTGAACGGGCTGTGCTGCGTCCAGTTCCACGTCTTCATGGGCGGAAAGGGATGAGGTCCGCCCGATCCCCGCACCAGCCGCCCGCTGGCCGACAACAGAGCGTCACGAATCGACTCCGCATCAAGACGAAGCCGCGGAAAAGACCAGAGCAAGTCATTGGCCGGATCGACCAGCCCCGCGCGCCCCGCGGCCGTCTCCCCCGCTCTCGCCCCGTCATTAGTCGTCACCTTTGCCTCCTGACTACCCTCGCCCGCCTCGCCCGCCTCGCCCGCCAGCGCCGGTTGCACGCCTTGCTGCCACGTCGCGCTTGCGATGAGGCGGCGCTGGAATTTTTTCACTGACCAACCGTCTTCGATAAAGCGCGAGGCCAGCCAGTCTAAAAGCTCCGGATGGGTCGGCCGTCGGCCCATTGCTCCAAAATCATTGGGGGTCTGCACCAACCCTTTGCCAAAATGGTGCTGCCAGATCCGGTTGACCATGACTCTGGCTGTCAGCGGGTTCTTCGCGCTCGCAACCGCCTCGGCGAGCGGCCGACGACCGCTGCCCGCCTCGTCCTCAGCAAAGGGACCGCCGCCAAGAGCCGGCAAAAATCCCCGAGGCACTTCCTCCCCTAAATTAAATGGCTCGCCACGTTTCTGAATGCGCGCGGACGCCGGTTTCCCTTCGGCCACCGCATAGGCCATCGGCACCTCAGGCAGACGGTCCTGCAACGCATCCCGCTGCGCCCGGATGCCGCGAAAAGCTTCCAACAACTCAAGCTGGGTGCGCTTCGGTTCCACCGCCGGGGTGCGTCCTTCAGCCTTATCGCGCGCCGCCTGCCTTTCGGTCTGCAAGGCTTCGAGATCCGCATCGATGGCCGCCATTTCCTCCTGAAACGGAGCCATCACCGCCGCATACTCGGTCGCAGACACCAGCGGCACCAAATCGCGCTGGCGTTTTTTGTTTTCTGATCCGGGAAAGGGATACCGGGTGCTCTGGAAGACGCCGTACAACGCGTAATAATCACGCATGGAAACGGGATCGAATTTATGATCATGGCAGCGCGCACATCCCAGTGACAACCCCATGGTCGCCCGCCCGAGCGTATCGATGGTGTCTTCGATCGTCTGGTGCATGGCGGTATCCGGATCCACGCTAAACCGCCGAGCTTGAGCGATGAAGCCGGTGGCCACGACCTGGCGCTGACGGGTTTCTTCATTGGCCGCTGGCAGCAGGTCACCGGCGATTTGTTCACGCAGGAATTGATCGTAGGGAGTATCGCGATTGAAGGCGTCGATGACGTAATCTCGGTAGAGATACGCTTGGGGAATCGGGTAGTCACTGCTCTCACCGGCCGTGTCGGCGTACCGCACGACGTCCAGCCAGTGACGTCCCCAGCGCTCGCCATAATGCGGGGAAGCGAGATAACGATCAGCGGCCGCCAGCAATGCCTCCGGCAGGGCATCCGGCCGCCGGTCCAGCTCGTCCGCCATCCATTCGATCTCGTCCAGCGACGGCGGCAATCCTGTCAGCACCTGACTGAGTCGTCGCAGTGCCGCCGCCGGAGCCGCCGGCGGAGCCGGCTCCAAACCAACCGCTTCCAACCGCGCCAAAATAAAGCGATCCAGCGGTGATCGCACCCAGTCCGTATTCCGCACCTCCGGCGGCGCCGGATCCGTCAACGGCTGCAACGCCCACTCCGCCGCCAGCTCGCCAGCCTCAGCCCGAACCTCCGCGACCGGCCCGACGAACAGACACCACAACCCCAAGAAAATGGCGGCCACCTCACTCTGACAACACCGTTTCTCATTCATCGATTCCTACTAAAACGATGATCCCCCAGGAAGCCACCTGAATTAAGGAGCGGAGAATTCAGATTTCCGAGACGGAAATCCCGATTTAGCAATAACGCGTGTCTGACATCGATTTCTCCCCCGCCGCTTACCTTGATCTTTCCAAGACCTCCCACTCGCCGCTCTTTGCCATCGGTGAGCCGGTCTGGACCGCTGTCGGCAAGATCCAGTCGTATTTGGAATCCACTCTGAAACCCGCCCGTCTCGGCGAAATCATGCCGGGCGCCTTCATCGGTGAGCAGGTCTATCTCGGCCGCGGCACCCGCGTCATGCCAGGCGCCGTCATTCTTGGACCCGCCTGGATCGGCGATGATTGTTTCGTCGGACCCGGCTGCTATATCCGCGAAAATGTCATCATTGATCACCGCTCAATCGTGGCCAATTCCTCGGAGTTTAAGAATTGCGTGCTTTTCGAAGCCTGTGAAGCCCCCCACTTCAACTACGTCGGAGATTCTCTGCTCGGACATAAAGCGCATCTGGGCGCTGGCGCCGTCCTTTCCAACTGGCGGCTCGACCACCAGCCCATCACCAGTCCTCGACCCGATGGCGGGAAGATCGAAACCGGATTGCCCAAATTCGGCGCTGTCGTCCGAGATCACGTCGACATCGGCTGCCACTCGACCATCAGCCCCGGCAGCCTGCTCGGCCGGCATTCCGTCATTTACCCCAATACTCACTGGCGCGGCATCCTCAAATCCCGCCAGATCGTCAAACTACAGCAATCGCTGCAGATCGTCGAACGCCTCTAATCCGCCCACCCTAGCGGCCCAGATCGCGCTCCGCTCCGTGCCGCTCCGTGCCGCTCCGTGCCGCTCCGTGCCGCAAGTGCCGCAGCTAGATACTCTCGGCCTCAGCATGCCCCTGAGGACAAAATAGGAAATTACCGACTGCCAGCCGCCTTGTGGTATCAAAAGTGCTGCGTATACTGATACTACACCATCACGCCATGAAAAAACCAGCTATCTTACTTGCGCTCTGTTGCGGAGCGGTTTCTCTCGCCAGCGCGGCGACATTTCATACGCCGGTGAGCATCACCAGCAGTAACTCGAATGCTTTTTTCCCGCTGAACAATCTTATTGAAGGTCCGGGCGCGGGTTATGATGCGGCGGAGCCACACAATGCGCCGGGCGGAGGGCATACGTGGGTAACGGATGCGCCGGGAGGATTCCCCTCTGATTATATTGGCGTGGCGGGACCTCCGATTCTCGTCATGGACTTGGGTGGTGATTTTCTTCTGACTGAGATCAGCACGTGGGGGTATACCACCGGCAACGCCAACGGAATCAAGACGTTCGATCTACGATTTGCCACCTCGGCTCAGGGTCCGTCGAATTTTGGCGCGCCGCAGACAGGTTTTACGGCGGCCTTTTCCGACATCACGCGCGACAGTCATCCCTTGGTACCGGTGACGGCGCGGTATGTCGAATTTACCGGCACCTCGACGTATTATTCCAACGGGGGGCTGGGTCCACCAGCGGGAGGCGATCGCGCCGGGCTGGGTGAGATTGCCTTTGCGGTCGTACCTGAGCCATCGGTCGCCTTGATGGGAGCGCTGGGTCTGGTCACCCTGCTGCGTCGTCGTCGCTAAGCCTGTCCTCGGGGGCGGGCTTGGTGCCTGCTCCCGGTCATGACCCTGTGGAAGAAATCTTCCACGGGGTTATTTTTTTACCGCCGCTTTCCTTTTTCCGCCAGTTTTACCAAGTTCTCACTCATCCTCATTTTCCATTCATGAAAAGATCCATTTTACTCGCTGCCTTGTGGTGTGGTTTCGCTTCGGCGGCATGGGCTGCGGAATTTTACACGCCGGTGAGCGTCACGAGCGCCAATTCGAATGCTTTTTTCCCTATTGAGCGGCTGCATCAGGGACCGGGGCTAGGATTTGACGAGGCGGCGCCGCACGATGCGCTGGCGGGCGAAACGACGTGGGTCACTGATGCCCCGGGCGGGTATCCCTCTGACTATGTGGCGGTGGCCGGGCCGCCGGTGCTGGTGGTGGACCTTGGAGCCAACACGCCGCTCGCGGAAATCAGCGTCTGGGGGTATGCGGCGAGCAACGACAACGGGGTCAAAGAATTCCAGCTTCGCTTCGCCACGGAAGCCGAGGGGGAAGCGGGATTTGGCACCTCTATCCCTTATGCGCCTACCTTTACGGCCATTCAGAACAACGTGCCCCGCCAGAGTTTCTTTTTCGACCGTTTAGTGAGCGCTCGTTATGTTGAGTTCACCTGTGTAGCGACATTTTTTAAACCTCCCGGGGCGACCGGGGGTGATCGGGTGGGACTCGGAGAAATTGCCTTTGAGAAATTTAGTGCACCGCCCGAGCCGGATCTGTTGGCCCCAGCCGCGCTGGTGATCCCGCCGACGCGCGAGCCGGTGGAAGCCACGGTCGTGCTCCGCAACACCGGTCAACTCCCGCTCGTGATCTCAGCAGCGACTCTGAGCGGCCAACAGGCCGGAGCCTTCTCCATCGTCTCCAAACCCGCCAGCCTGATCACCCTGCAGAGCGGTAACGTCGTTCTCAAATTCACCCCCGGCCTGCTCGAAGGAGATGTGGCCGCCACTCTCACCATCGCCAGCAATGACCCCGACGCCCCCAGCGTCGACATCGCCGTCACTTCATCCGTGCCGCCGCCACCGGTGGAGTTTTTTCCCATCAGCAGCATCACCTCTTCCACTCAAGATTCGGACTTCTATCCAGTGGATAATCTGATTCAAGGCATCGGAGACGGCTTCGACGCCAGCTGGCCACATCAGCAGGGAACCAACGTGGCCGCTTCGCGATGGGTCACGGACGCCTGCGGCTACCCCTGCGACTATCTGGGCAGCTTTGCCCCGCCGGTCCTCATTCTCGACCTGGGTCAAAACCGCCCGCTGCAGGAAATCAATCTCTGGGGATATAACAAGGACAACTCCAACGGATTAAAAGAATTCCAGCTGCGCTTCGGCACCGATGCCGAAGGCACAGCCGGTATCGGCACTTCCATTTCATATAACCCGACCTTCCAAATCGAGGAAAACAACGACTCCGATCGGCTGGCCTTTCCTCTGGAGCAAACCGTGAACGCTCGTTATGTCGAGATGACGTGCACCGACAACTTTTATGTCGACCCCGGTACGTCGGGTGGTGACCGGATCGGTCTCGGGGAGATTGCCTTTCCATCGACGGGCAGCGTCCAACCGACGGTGCCGCTGGTCATTACGGGCCTCAGCCGCGATCCGGTGACCGGAGCAGTGGCCCTGACGTTCTCCTCGGAAGCTGGCAAGACGTATACCATCAAACGCTCCAGCACGCTGGCCACCTGGACGGATCTGGCCGTCGGCGTGCCGGCCACCGGAGCCGCCACGACCTATACCGATAGCGACCTGCCGCCAGCAAGCGGCGTGTTATTCTATCGTGTGACCCGGCCCTGACCCGGCTGACGCTTTCAATCATGCGCGCAGGGAGGCGCTTGGCGCAGCGCTTTTCTCATAGAACACCAAGCCCACCCGGCGCATGTGATCCAACAGCGCTGGATGGGTCACCGCCGCCATCTCGGATAAATCAATCTTGTAGGGTAGCAGTAGAACGTCCAACGCATGGTCGATTCGTGCCAACTGAGTTTGTCCCAGACGGCTGCCGCAAAGGGTGAGATCGATGTCCGAGCCGCGGCGATGGGTTCCCATAGCACGCGAGCCGTAGAGCACGGCTTTTTCTACGTCTGGGAAATGCGCCAGCACACTCTGAATGCGTTCCACCGTGCTCTCGGAAAGGCCGTGCTTCATGCGGACTCCTCCTTTTCCAGCTCCAGGAACTGACGTTGAAACGCCTCAAACGCCGGCACGTAGCGCGTCTGAATGGCCTCCATGATCTTCGCGGCAACGTCGTCGTTATAGGTATGGGACGACTCGTTGCGATGCTTGATCATTTCCATCCAAGCCTCGCCGTTTTCGATCAGTTCCGCCGCGAAGGCCGCGCGGGTGGCGTCCCTCGAGCCATACAGCTTCTCGGATGAGCCGCGGGCGGTGAGAAAATCCTTGAGTGTGTTCCACGCCAGCTCATGAGTGAACTCGAAGGCTTGGATCAGCCCCTGCCTCTCCAGATCCGAGAGATCCCGTTGCTCCGCCAACTCATACCCCGCGCTCAAACGCGCGAAGGCCCGCTTGAAGTTGTCGAAACGCTGGATCCAGCGAATGTCTGGGCTGTTCATAAGTTGAATAGTAGCTGCATAGCGGGCGGGAGGAAATCACGAAATCCGAACCCCCGCTGAACGTTCGGTCCAAATGGGGTCAGTGTGCAAATCTTGACAGACGTGTCTTCGCTCCTACTCTGACCCAATGCCACGCAGCCTCCGCCTTGAATTTCCCGGCGCTTTTTACCACGTGATGGCGCGTGGCAACCGGCGTGAGTCCATTTTCCATGACGACGACGACCGCCGGTTTTTCCTCTCCACCCTGGCCGAGGCCTGCGCGATGACCGGCTGGCGGGTTCATACTTGGGTGCTGATGGATAATCACTATCACCTTTTCATCGAAACTCCCGAGCCCAACTTGGTCGCCGGTATGCGCTGGCTGCAGAACACCTTCACCCGCCGCTACAACGTCCAGCACGTGGCAGGGGGCCGGTTGTTTGGCGACCGCTACAAGGCGGTGCTGGTCGAGGGAGCGGACTCCTATCACTACCGGACGCTCGTCGATTATATCCACCTCAATCCGGTCCGCGCGCGATTGATCAGGCCGAAGAAGGGCCAAAGCGTGCTGGACTATCCATGGAGCAGCCTGGCAGGCGGCTGGGCCTTGCCACCCGGAAAGCGTCCGAAATGGCTGGCTGCCGAGGAGGGATTGAGACGCTTCGATCTGCCAGACACGGTGGCTGGACGGCGTCGAATGGTGGAGCGCCTGGACCGCCGCGCGGTCGAGGAGGAAAGCCAGACGTGCGGCATGCCGGTGGTGGCGGAAGATGTGGATGCCCGGTGCAGCCATTTGCAACGTGGTTGGTATTGGGGCAGCCAGGAGTTCGCCGGGAAGCTGCGCGAGCTTTCGGAAAAACGAACAAATGCCAAAAAGAGATCGTCTCGGGCCTCTCAAAGGACGCCGCAGGCGACGGCTCACGGTGAGGAACAGGCGAAGCAGTGGTTAAAAGTCGGACTGGTGGCAGCGGGACTCGGCGCCAAGGACTTGCCACGCATGAAAGGATCCACTCCGCAAAAGCTGGCCCTCGCGGAGCTGCTTTGGAAACGGACGACGGTCTCGCAAGAATGGATCGCGCAAAAACTCGCGATGCGTAGCGCGGCGAATGTGAGCCAACAACT
>CAJBME010000106.1 GCA_903954065.1 uncultured bacterium | reverse complement strand
GGTTTGGAGTGTGTCGATCATGGGTCGACCTTCCCCAAGCCGAGGACGCGGTGATGGAACCCGTTTTGGAGGATGCCGAGCATCAGCTCCGGGTGGAGCAATTGATGACACTGATGCCTCCGGGGGGGCTGTGAGCTCAAGCTTCCGGTTGAGGCCTTTTCTTATAGCCAACGCCGTGAAATTCCGGGCTCAGGTTCACGGCCAGAAAGCCACCCATTGAGTGCGCCCCTACAGGGCTTGCCATTTTTTTACGACCCAAACCTAGGGCGATGCCCTAGGCTTTCACAGGACGCCCCGTTGGGGCTGGGAAGACAGGGTTCGTCACGCGGATTCTCCCCGTTGGGGCTGGGGAGGCGTGGTTCGTCACGCGGCGTCTCTGCGTTGGGGCTGGGGAGGCGTGGTTCGTCACGCGGCGTCTCTGCGTTGGGGGGCTGGGAAGGGAGGTTCATCGGGCGGCCTCTCCCCTTTGGACTCGAGGCCCGCCATACCGGCGGCGCCATTTCCGAGCTCACCCGTGGGTGCGGGCGTTGGCTCTCTGACTGGGCGACTGTGCTTTCAGTCGCAATTCTCTCTAGATGAGCGCTTTAAGCTTTTGAGCGAGCGTATCTTTTGGCATCAGGCCGACCACCTTGTCTTTGATTTCACCATCTTTGAAGAACAAGAGCATGGGGATCGATTTGATGCCGAACTGCACAGCGAGGTCGCGGTTGTCGTCGACGTTCACCTTGGCGATTTTCACGGTGTCGCCGAGCTCGACAGCCAGTTCATCAAGAACAGGCGAAAGCATTTTGCATGGACCGCACCATTCAGCCCAGAAGTCGACAAGAACAGGTTTGTCAGACGCGGTGACCTCGGCGGCAAAATTGCCTCCGGCGATGGTGACGATGGATGGGTTGGCCATAGCAATGAGATGTGGGGTTGGAAAACTGATGTATGCGACCCGTCGGGGCGATTGCAAACGGATGTTTTGCGTGATCTGTGAGAACGAGCGGAAGTGAGAACTGGACGGTGACAAGTGCCGCACTCCGGATAACGCTTCAAATCATCATTTGTTCATGATTACTTTTCTGAGAGGCCATCTTGCTGAGAGCTTTCCCAATCGCGCGGTGGTCGATGTGGGCGGGGTTGGATATGGCGTGCATATTCCGATCTCGACGTACGATGCGTTACCTGGAGTCGGGCAGCCGGTGCGTTTGTTGACGCATTTGCAGGTTCGAGAAGATGCGCATGATCTTTATGGTTTTGCCAGCGAGGAGGAGCGTGATTTATTTCGATTATTGATCAACCAGGTGAGTGGGATTGGGCCGAAGTTGGCATTAGCGGTCTTGAGTGGCATGCCGGTGGCGACTTTTAAGGCGTGTGTGGCTCGCAATGATTTGGCGGCGTTGAGTCGGATCAAAGGGGTGGGGAAAAAGACAGCGGAGCGTATAGTGGTGGAGTTGCGGGACAAAGTCGGGGTGGCAGCGGCTTGGGAAGCAGCGACGGCCGGCCAGACGCCGCCGTTGCAATCGCATGCCAATGATGCGGTGTTGGCACTGGTTTCTCTTGGGTATCGACAGCCAGATGCGCACAAGGCAGTGGAGCAATTCCTGAAAGATACTTCGGGCGAGCCGGGAACGGACGTCATTTTGCGGGGGGCGCTTCGCTCGTTAACGTCGTGAAATCGTGTCCATGGCCATGATTACAGCTGACTCATTGCGGGCTGCTTTTCCTTCGGAGGGGCTTTTTGCGGACAAGGAATGGTTGTTGTCGCCGGAGCCATTTCCCTTGTCGCCGTCACTTGTTCGCGAGTTGGAGGGGCTGGGCCACCGGCTGCGACTTTTTTTGACCGCGGCGGACGCCTTGTATGCTCGCAGTGTGAAAGGCCGGCTGCCGGCATGGATTGCGGCCACGGTGGATGCAGGCAAACCTGCTGGTTTGCTGGCCCAAGGTCGGAGTGCGGCCGTGCGCGGTCAGATCCCGCGTGTGCTGCGGCCGGATTTGCTCTTGGGGGACGGGGAAGCACTGGCCATGAGTGAGCTGGACAGTGTGCCTGGGGGCATCGGTTTGACGGCGTGGTTTAATCAAACGTATGCGACCGATTTTCCTGATGTGATTGGGGGTGGGCGGGGGATGCTGGATGGATTTTCCTCGATTTTTCCAGCGGGGCAGGGGGTGGAGGTGGTTATTTCCTTGGAGGCGGCGGGTTATCGTCCTGAAATGGAGTGGCTGGCCACTCAGCTTGGGCGTGAGCGCTTTACGGTGTGCGCAGCCGAGACGTATGCCGTTGATCCGGCGCGGGCGGTTTATCGTTTTTTTGAATTATTTGACCTCCCTCAAGTACCGGCGGTGGGACCGCTGTTGGATGCGGTGGCGGCGGGCACGGTCACGATGACGGCGCCGGCCAAACCGTGGCTCGAGGAAAAAGCGTGGCTGGCGATGTTTTGGTTGCGACCGTTGCGTGATTTGTGGCGCCGTGAGCTGTCGGAAAACCAATATCGACGTTTGGAGAAAATCATTCCTTATTCGTGGCTGGTTGATCCTGCGCCCCTGCCGCCTCATGGGGTATTGCCGCGGTTGGAGGTCAATTCATGGGAGGAAGTGATTGGGTTTTCACAGAAGCAGCGCGAGTTGGTCCTCAAGCGCAGTGGGTTTCATGAAGAGGCGTGGGGGGCGCGCAGCGTGGTCATCGGGCATGATGTGTCGCAAGTGGACTGGGCGACATCCTTGCGGCAGGCGCAGACGGATTTTGCCACCGCTCCTTGGGTGATGCAGGAATTCAAGCGGGCGCAAGTGGTTGAGCATCCGTACTACGATCCAACGACCGGAGTGGTGCGAACGATGCGCGGGCGGGTGCGGCTGTGTCCGTATTATTTTGTGGCGGCGGGTGGCGAAACGCTTTCTCTGGGCGGCGTGCTGGCGACCATTGTCCCTGAGGATAAAAAGATTATCCACGGCATGAAGGATGCCATTTTGGTGCCGTGCCGTGCGGCTGCGGCCGCTTAGCTACGCCTAGTTAGGCCTTCAGCCGACTGATGCGAAACCGCTTTTTGTCTCTGGCCGAAGGCAGGGTGAAGACGGCGGCCGACGTGGACGTCGGCGCTCCCGGGCTTGGCGCTCCCGGCTCACTTCATTACGATGACGGAGGGGTCGTGGGGTGGGGCATCTCGATGCAGGCGGTGGCGAGGGCGGCCATGCCTTCTTGGCGGCCGAGGAAACCGAGGGTTTCGTTGGTGGTCGCTTTCAGGCCGATCTGGCTGGGTGCTAGGCTGAGGGCGGCGGCGAGGCGTTCTTTCATCAGGGGCACGTGCGGAAGGATTTTTGGCCGTTCGGCAATGAGGGTGGCATCCACGTTATTGAGGGTACCGCCGAGGGCGGTGATTTCGGCCACGGCACGGCGCAGGATTTCTAGACTGTTGATGCCGCGAATGGATTCGTCGCCCGGAGGAAAATAGTGTCCGATATCTGGCAGGCCGGCGGCTCCCAGCACGGCGTCTGCGATGGCATGGCAGAGGACATCCGCATCCGAATGGCCGTCCAGTCCGAGAGAGTGAGGGATTTCCACCCCTCCGAGCACGAGTTTCCGTCCTTCGACGAGGCGGTGCACATCATAACCGATGCCGGTGCGGATCATGGGACGACGGGGGCTGTGGGGTGGGGGAGCGGCCGGAGGTTAAAGCAGACCTGTGAGGTGGCCGTTGGTGGCGCAGATAGAAAATTTCGGCGCATCAGTGTCTCCGATGATGGTGACGCAACCGCCGGCCTCCTCAATCATCAACCACCCGGCGGCAATATCCCAGAGACTGATTGTCTCCTCGACGTAGGCATCGAGCCGGCCGGCGGCAATGTAGGCCATGGCGAGGGCGGCGCTGCCCAGCATGCGGGTTTTGCGCACTTGGTGCGCCAGTCGCAGATAGCGTTCCCCACCGACCCGGATCGATTCCTCCGACTTAGAAAATCCCACCGTGATGACGGCCTCCGACAAAGTCGAACGCTGACTCACATGAATGAGTTTGCCGTTTTTGCGGGCGCCTCCGCCTTTTTCCACCGTGAATAATTCATCCTGCATCGGATCATAAATCACCCCGAGAATGATTTCGCCACGGCGGCGCAGTGCAATACTGGTGCAAAAATGCGGGATGCCGTAAAAGTAGTTCACGGTGCCGTCAATGGGGTCGACAATCCATTGCAATTCAGCAGATTGATCTCCTTCCGATCCTTCTTCACCCAAGACGCAGCTGTCCGGAAAGTCGGCCAGCAAGAGGTCGGAAATGAGACGCTGGCATCGGACATCAAGCTCCAGCTTGATGTCGTAAGTGAGCATCTCTCCAACCCCGAGTTCGGTTTCAAAGTTTTCGCGTTGAACGGCGCCGGAGGCCCGGGCTGCGGCGATGGCTGAATCAAGTAATGAAGGCATGAGAAAAGTGGGGTCGTCGCACCAGCCAACGGCGGTGAAACATTTATGAACGGGCGGCGTGCAGGGCGACGGCGGCCTGCACCACGTCGTCCGCAATGGCTGCTTTGGCAAGCCGCGGCCGCGGCCGCATCGTGCCATCGGCAAAGATCAGCGTGACTTCATTGTCCTCGGCGTCAAAGCCGGATCCCGGCTGGCTGACGTCATTGGCGACCATGAGATCACAGCCTTTTCGATACAATTTATCGAGGGAATGAGTCAGCACACTTTCGGTTTCGGCGGCGAATCCGATGAGTACGCCGCGGTAGCCGCCTTCCGTTCGCAGTGATCCGAGGATATCGCGTGTGCGCTCGAGAGTGAGCTGGCACTGGCCCTCTGTTTTTTTGATTTTCTGAATGGACGCCTGCACTGGGCGGTAATCGGCGACGGCGGCGGTCATGATGGCGACGTCGACGGGCGCGGCGGGGTCGGTGATCAGAGAGATGACGGCTTGGAACATTTCCGCGGCGGTGACGACATCGTGTCGGGTCACCCCAGCCGGCGTGGGCAGCGCGACGGGACCGGCGACCAACGTGACGCGGTGGCCGGCGGCCGCGGCGGTCCGGGCGATGGCAAATCCCATTTTTCCGGACGAGCGGTTGGAAATGAACCGCACCGGATCAATGGCCTCGCGAGTCGGCCCGGCGGTGATGAGGAAATGCAGTGACGACTCCATGAAGGGGGTCCAGCCGCGTCCGGGCCGGCGGCTAGGATGAGGCGGGTTTGATGAGGATCGAATGCGCTACTGGCCGGTGGGCAGCCTGAACGGCAGCCGCCAGACGATCACGGACTTTTTCGCTCAGCGCCACCGTTGCTTCCATGTCGACCCGTCCTTCCGGTCCATGCATGAGCGCCTGCATTTGACGAGTTTCATATTCCTGTTTGGCGGCCACCGCTGACCAGAGCGCTGCGAAGGGTGTCGAAAACGGATTGACCTCGAAAGCGGCGGCCAGATTAACGCCGGCGGCCAGCTCATCTGCGGAGAATCGGCGTGTTTCCTCCCCCCACGTGACGTCCGCTGCTGCGGCGCCGATGGCTGTGACTTGCAAGACAAGGCGGTTGAAACGGGTATCGAAATCGCACAACGCCATGCCGGCGCGGATCGAATCATCTTTGTCCTTTGGACCGACGGGTGCGGCGAACGGCCAGCGATCACTAGTGATTTCCATCCGGCCGTCGTGGCATTCGGTGGCCGTGTGACCGGCGCTGGTGGTGGTCGCACCGGTGGCCAGATCAACTTTGACGGTACCGATGTCGCCGGTGACACCGAGCGAGTGGAGGAAGGCAGAGGCCATCACGACTTGGCCGGCCCAGGCTGGGTGCACGCCGTCCTTGCCGCTGACGGCAAAGTCAGGACCGAACTGGGCGGCGGTGGCAGTGGCCTCCATCATCGGCCGCCAGACGTCGGCGAAGGCGCTTTGTTCGGTGGCGGCGACATTGATGCCGATGGTGCGCAGCTGGCAGAGGCTGGCGTTCAAGTCGGTTTTGGTGCCGGTGGCGGACTGCACCCAGCTGGGCACGCTGTTGATCGTCCCGGGCGAGCCGACGACGACGCGGGTGCCAGCGGCTTTGAAGGCGCGCACGATGCCGGTCATTTTTTCCTGATAGACGGCGCCGATTTCCGCGGTGTACGGCACATACCGGTGATCGTTCATGCCGTAGCAGGTGGTGGCCACCGTCGGTTTAAACCGGAGCACGTCATTTTGCATGCGATCGAGAAACCCGGACGCTTGCTCCCCGCTCCAGCCGAACTGGCGCACGGTCACTTTCAGTTCTGGCAGGCAGGCGCTCAGATATGTTTCCAGGAGCACGCTGTATTGCCGTTGTTCGGTGATCGAGTCACCGCAGATGGCGAGTCGGTCGCCGGCTTGCAGTCGTCCGCTGGGCGCTGGCGCGGCGGCGACTTCGTAACCGGCGAAGATCGCATCCGCGGGTGTAGGAGGTAAATCGCGTCCGGGCGCGGGCGAGACGCAGGCGAGACCGATGACGGCGAGCACACAGGAAAAAGCAGGTTTCATGATGGGGCGGTAGAGTAGGCTGGATCGCGCTTGGAGTGGAAGTGGTTTCTTACGAGCGACCGGGATCCGCGGGCAGGACGATTTCCATGGCTAGTCCGGTGGCGCCATCCTCGCGATGGCGGGCGACCACTGTGCCGCCACACGCTTGGATGCAGCTTTTGACAATGGCCAGTCCGAGTCCGACTCCGCCGGTTTCACGGGCGCGGGCGGTGTCGACGCGATAGAATGGATCGAAGAGTTTGGGGAGAGCCTGAGACGGCACGCCTGGGCCGCGGTCATTGATGGTGACGAGCACGAGGGGTGCGGGTGGGTCGGGTTCGACGGATGGGAGGTGGGAGGCGGTGATTTCGATGGGGCTATTGATTCCGGCGTGGTGGACGGCATTGCGCAGGATGTTGCTGATGGCGCGGGCCAGCAGTGATGGTACGGCGTGGACGTGGATCGATTCCGGGATGTCTAGGGTGACGCGGGAGGCGGGGGCTTCTCGGGCGATGACGTCGCGCACGAGTGGGGCCAGTGCCACTGAGGTACGGGTGGCGGTGGTTTCTTGAAGGGCGGTTTTGGAGAAGGCGAGTAGTTCATTGACGAGGGTGCTCATTTCCCTGACTTCTTCTCGGACGTCACTGAGGCGGTCGTGCAAATCTGGCGGGCTGCGGTGTTCAAGAATGCCGAGGGCCATTTCCATGCGCGCGAGCGGCGAGCACAGCTCATGTGCGATGTCGCCCAAAAACCGTTTTTGACCGTGCACAAAGCCATCGAGTCGACCCGTCATGACGTTGATGGCCGCGCCCAGTTGGCCGATTTCGTCGTTGCGGCGCTCGTCCACCCGGACGGTAAAATCACCGCAGGCGACCCGCCCGGTGACTTGCCGCATCTGCGCCAGTGAACGAGTCAGCCCGCGCACAAACGGCCACCACAACAATGCCGAAACGGCCAGCGCGCCGGCCGCCGCCAGTACCCACGGCTTGGGATCAAATAATAAGGGGCTTTGTCCGAGCGATTCAGCCATGCCGATCAGAATCAACGGCCTCCCGCGCCCGCTGCCATCCGACACCGGCGGGAGACGGGCCAGCACCCAGTAGCGGTCAGGCTTTTCCGTCCGCAAGGCTTCCTGTAGGAAATCAACCGGCCGCCCGTCGTTCCGGCGCGGCCGTCCCACGGCGGTATCACCGGCATCCCCGCGCTCGCGCCAGCGGCCCTCGCTTCCAGTCCGCGGTGGATTGTTCTCAAACGGCGGACCCGTCGACCCCGGCGGCCCGTCACCCTGAAACCGTCCCGGTCCGCCAGGCGGCGGGGCGCCCCGGGGCCGCCCACCCGCATTGCCCAACCTCTCGCGTACCAGCGGCGGCAGCTCCAGCGGTTTGCCCGCCATCTGTTCACCCCCAGGATAATACAGCGCAAAATGCATCTTTTCGTCATCGGTAAGCTGAGCCAGCAACTCATTTAAACGCGCTGCCTCGTGGCCGTTGGTCAGCAGGTGATCGACGGTTTGTTGGGCGCGCAATTGCAGACGGGCGCGGCCATCGCGGGTCAGGAGCAGCGTGCGGTCGAGCCCGAATTGCTCGCGCAGCAGCCAGAACGCGCCTCCGCCGACGAGCAGGATGTTGGCGAGAAACCACAGCAGGATTTTTCCGTAGAGAGGAAAACTCCTTCGTGGTGGCAGTGGAATCTGGCTGTCCATGGGGTCGTGAAGCGGCGGTTCAGCTGCCTTGGCGGTGATCGATCAGCAGGTATCCGGCGCTGCGCAGGGTGCGGATGAAGCGCGGTTGCCGTGGGTCATCACCGAGTTTTTTGCGAAGCGCGGAGATGTGTACGTCTACGCTGCGGTCGAAGACGTCGTAATGGCGGTCGCGGATTTCATCGACGAGTTGTTCTCGTGATTTCACTCGTCCGCGGGCCCGGGCTAGGCTGAGCAGCAGGTCAAACTCGACTGGGGTCAAGTTGAGAGGTGTGTGGTCCACGGTGGCGGTGCGGTTGTCTGGGCAGATGGCGAGGCCGCCGACGTGGAGGATGGTGAGCGGGGGGAGTGCGTCGGGCGCGGCGGCCGGCGGCGGACCGGCGCCATGGGAGAAGGCCGCGGCTGGGGCGGATCGCGGGCCACGACGCATGACGGCGCGCAGCCGGGCCAGTAGCTCACGAGTGGAAAACGTCTTTGGAAGGTAGTCGTCAGCACCAATTTCTAGACCGACAATGCGGTCAGCTTCATCACCGCGGGCCGTCAACATCAAGACCGGTACGTCACTCGTATGACGGATCCGCTTCAATACCTCAAAACCGTCCATCCCCGGCAACATTAAGTCCAGAATGACCGCTCCCCACGATTCAGCCACCGCCCGAGTCACCCCCTCCGGCCCCGTGTGCACATAACTGACCCGGTACCCCAAAGGATCGAGATAGTCGGCAATCAGTCGACATAACTTGCGGTCATCATCAATAACCAGCACGCGCGGCGGCTGGTCGTCATCAGGAACATCAGGCTGGGACACCCGACCATCGTGCAGGAAAACTGGAATGGATGAAAGCATCGCGTGGATCGAAAATGCGCGTTCTCGCCACTCCTGCGGCCAGTTTTACACAATCTTTACAATTTTAATCACCAACGCACACACAGTCTTAACACAGGTGGTGTCTACTTCTCATGTGCTGACTGGGCCATGGCCCATTACAGCCGACAATAACCCTAATCTAACTATCATTCGTATGAAACGCTATTGCCTTACCCTCACCCACGCCGCGCTCTTCGCCGGTTCTTCTCTGCTCTTCGCCCAGCAGCCGCCCGCCCCGGAAGAAGGTGGCCGCGCCGGCCGCCCCGGCCGCGGTCCCCGCTCCGGTATGATGCCGCCTGTCATGGTCGCCCTCGATATCGATAAAAATGGCTCCCTCTCCGCCAATGAACTGGAGAGCGCCTCCGCCTCCCTCAAAACTCTCGACGCCAATAATGATGGCCAGCTCACCGCTGATGAGCTCCATCCTAAACCACCACGCCCTAATAAAGACGGCAAAGGTCGGCCGGAAGGCCGCCCCGAAGGACCGCCACCCGAAGGTCGTCCCGAAGGAGCACCACCGGAAGGCGGGGAGCGCCCAGATCGCGGCGGTCGCGGCGAAGGCCGTCCGAAAATGAAACCACCCGTCATCGCTGTTCTGGATGCCGATGATAATCAAGAACTCTCAGCCGAAGAAATCGCCGGCGCCCCCGCCGCGCTGAAGTCGTTGGATAAAAATAACGATGGAGAAGTCTCCACCGAAGAATCGATGCCCCGTCGTCCACGTGGCGCCGGTCGCGGCCCTGGTGGTCCTGGTGGCCCCGGCGGCCCCGGCGGTCCTCCTCGTGGCGAGTAATCGCGGATAATCAGAGCGATTTTTTGAGCATCCCCCTCTGGAATTCTTTTCCAGATGGGGATTTTTGCGGGAACGAGTCAGAACGGGCGGGCTGGCGAATTGGCTGCTGCGTTGCTTTCACTCAGGCCGGAGATATACTAGAGGGTCCATGTTTTTTTCTCGCCCTACTCGCGTTCACTGGCGCGGGCAAAGTGCCGCGCCCGTCTTGGTTTGTGTCGGGATCGTTGTGCTGAGCTGTCTTTTTTTCTGGGCGCTGACGTGGCCCCGGCAGCTGGAGCGCCGTCGTGAAGCGGCTGTGCGTCAAATGAATGAAGTGGTAACAAGTGATTCTCCATTGGCTGAGGATCAATCGATCGCAGTGGCCGAGGCTGTCGCGATGGCTGCGGCGGTCGCGCAGACTGATGCGACGGGCGTGACTGGCGCGACGGGGCAGGGGACGATGGGGGAGCGGATGGATCCGTTGCGGCGTGAGGAAGCGATGGCGATGGCGGCGGCGGTGGCTCCGCGGTCGGCGGATGGGGGGGCGTCGGTTGTTCGTTTTACCAGTCCGTTGCATTTCATGGAGGTATTCACTGGGTACTTGGCGAAGGGGGATGTGATGGCGGCGGCGGCGGTGGTGGGACCTGAGGTTTTGGCTGGGGAGCGGGGTATTTTTTTCCGGACTCTTTTTGAGCAGGCGCGGCTGCGTCCGGTCACTGCCGCGCCGTTGCGGGAGATTGGGGATGTGGGGGCGTGGTACCGGTGGTCGATCCGTCTGCAGGCGGTTCCCGCCGTGGAGGTGGATGTCCGGCGGGAGACGCTGGCGGCGGCGGCGGTGCCAACGTCTGAGCTCACTGGCGAAGCGGTCGCGGTGGCGGCGACGGAGCCGGTGGCCGCGGCGTCGGCGTCGGCGTCGGGGCTTGTCCGGCCGGGTTTGGAGATGGAGGTGGATGTGAGGCGGGATGATGAGCGCGGCTGGTGTGCGGCGGCTGTTCATTTTCCGGAGCCGCTTCGCGAGGCGGTGGTGGCGGTGCTTGGGGCGGGCAGTGTTCCGGCGGTCATTGATCATCCGGCGGGTGGGCAGGACGATCCGTTGACGATTACCGGGAGTTTTCTTCGGGCGGTGTGGCAGCAAGATTACGCCATGGCGCGCCGGGTGACGGATGCGGAACGGGTGACGCGGGAGAAGGTGGCGGGATTGTGCATTCTTTTTGAGGAGGGTGAGTATGCGATTGCGGATCAACGGCCATTCAGTGCGACGGTAGCGGGCCCTGATTCCGCCTGGGTGATTGTCAAAGTTAGGTCGGCCCGGACCGGGCAGGAATCGGAGTTTGGATTGGAGCTGGCCAAGCGTCCGGAGGGCGACTGGCGGGTGGCGGGGGTGAATTTTTCCAAGATGCTGGCCGGTTATGCGGCGGCGTCCGGCGCGGACGAAGGAGTGGCGTACGCGCCGATTGTGAAAACCCCGTCGGGCGGCGAATCGCTGGTCGTTTATTTCGACTTTAACGAGGTCGGCCTCGGTGCGCGGGCTCAGCGACAGCTTGAAATTGTGGCTAATCTCCTGCGCGACGATCCACAGCGGAAATTGCGGCTGTCGGGTCATACCGATGCCGTCGGGTCTGACGCCTACAACCGCCAGCTTTCCGCAGCTCGCGCCTTTGCGGTCAAGAACGCCCTAGCCGCTTTGGGGGTCTCGGGAGATCAGGTGGTGACAGAAGGGCTGGGCACGCTGCGCCCGCTCGATCCTAATACGAAACCTGACGGATCGGACAATCCGGAGGGCCGGTCTCGTAACCGTCGAACCGAGATTTTCCTTGATTTTTGATGGTGGGGGCGGCGATTCACGGATCTGCAGCGGCGGCATTTTTCGGTGGCTGCGAAGCGCATCGTGTCGCGTAGTATGCAGGTAATGTTGACCTGTGTTTCACGTTCGCTGTTTTTTCTACTGGTTGGATCGTTCCTTGCGTTGACCGCGTGTGGGGGCAAATCCTCGCCGCCGTTTGATCCGTCGCCGTACGAGACGCCATCGGCGCTGGCGGTGCTGCGCGAGGTGTTGCGTGAGGCGCGCGAGGCGCAGGCGATTTCCACAGTTGGGGTTGTCATGCTGGGAGAAAAGCTGAATGATTCGACCCCGGCCTTTCGGGCGGCCTTGAAGGATACCGGCATCCAATGGCATCCGGGTGCGGACATCACGCAAGTCTGGATCGGTCCGATCGCGCGTGTCATCGAGAAAACGTCAAAGCTACAACCGATTCAGCTGCAGGTTGTCAGCGTGAGCAAGCGCGACGCGGCCAGTTCAACCAGCGCTGAAGAAGTCGTCGCCGCCTGGGCCTTTGAAGACAGAATGGTGCGGCGCCGGTATCTGGCCACGCCGGCCACCGGTGGATCATGGAGCGTGCAGGCGCTAGAAATCGTCGAGCAGCGGCCCGCTCCTTCGCTTTAATCCTGAATGACCCTCAAGGCGCATGAATCCTGATCCCGTCCTTCGCTCAGATTTGCTTGCGGCGGGTGTGCCGGCCGCTGTCGTTATCATCGGATCTTTGGTTGGCCTCGGCTTATGGGGAGGCAGCCACCGGCTCTCGGCATGGTGGTTGCGCAGGTACCCGTCTCGGCCTGCGTCCGCCGGTTGTTTTGCCCTGCGGCTGGGGATGGGGACCGTCGTCCTCTGGTCCTGCTGGCAGACGGCCGCGCGATGGGTGGTGCTCGAGACTTCGTGGTCGCTCTGGACCAATGCCGTCATCGGCGCTCTTGCGGTGGAAAGTGTCATCGCCCTGTTCCAGTGGGAAAAAAACAGCATCGATCGCGCCACGGGTCGCACGTTGCTCGCGCTGCGCCTGCTGGCCGTCGCCCTCGTCCTCATCATCCTCGTGCAGCCCGTCCTGGCGTGGAATCAGCAACGAAAAATCGAGCGGCGCGTGGTCGTGCTGGTGGATGATTCAGAGTCGATGCAACTGGTTGACCATCAGTCGACAGCCTCGGAAAAAGTTGAAATAGCCAGTTTTCGTGGGGCGGTACCGGGGGCGGGGCGGCCGGAT
The DNA here is from genome assembly GCA_903954065.1 of uncultured bacterium. Taxonomy (GTDB): domain Bacteria; phylum Verrucomicrobiota; class Verrucomicrobiia; order Verrucomicrobiales; family V1-33; genus CAJBME01. The sequence goes on along the minus strand of CAJBME010000106.1, from coordinate 7,742 downwards.
TTTGGCGGGTTGTTGGTGGCGGGTCGGGAAGTTCAGGACCGTTTATCGCGCGAGTTGGAGGCGTGGGCGACGGCGGGTGCGTTGGCGGGTGAGGCGGGGGCGGCGCGTCAACAGGACGGGCTGGAGGAAGTGGCGGCGGCGGCGGCGCGGCTGGCGGCGCAAACGACGGCCGCGGTCACGGCCGCGGGGACGCTGGCGGCGGCCATGGATGATGACGGCCGGCGGCGGCTGGAGGAAGTGGCTCGTTGGTGGAGGGACGAACTGCCGACGGCCGTGCGCGAGGCGCAAAACCAGTTGGCGGCCGGCCGCCTTGATCCGGTCCGCGATCAACTCAAGCGGGCTGTTGAGTTGGCCCGCCAAGGAGTAGAAGCCATGCCTGGGCTGTCGTCGCTGGCGGACACAGCCTTGGTGGCGACCCTCGACGACTCCGGCCGGAAGGCGTTGGACGAGGCGGCCCTCATTCCACGCGCGCGTCTGGCGCGCGAAGTAATGACGCGTCAAGACCCATCGACAGGCACCTCGTTACTGGAGCTTTTGCGGGCCCGCTATGATGTGACCGTGTTGCGATTCGGGCGCGACACCGTGGAGGAGCAGGATCTCTCGTCGACGACGACGTCATCATCATCGGACGGGTCTACGGACGGGGGGTTTCGGATGCGCACGGATCTATCGGGTGCGTTGGCGCACACATTGGATCGAGTGCCGGCCGAGAGTCTGGCGGGCGTGTTGTTATTGAGTGACGGCCGTCACAATGGCGTGGTCCCCGCTGATGATCCGGCCCGCAGTCTGGGGTTGATGGGGGCGCCGGTGCATGCGGTAGCCATCGGCAGTGAGCGCGGCCCGAAGGATACTTCCTTCTTGAAAGTGGAGGCTCCGTCCTCGCTGTATCTGGGCGACAAATTTAAAATCCGGGCTGAGCTTAAGGCTGACGGGATGCGGGGGACGCAGTTAAAAGTTGTTTTGCGTCAGGGGGATGAGGATGTCGAGACGCAGGTGGTGGCTGTGCCTGATGATTCCTTTCGGACGACTCTGCGCCTGAGTCATACGCCGACCGAAAAAGGCATTTTTTCGTATTCGGTCCGAGTGGAGGCGGTGGAAGGCGAAGTCTTTACGACGAATAACGATTGGCCCCTTGAGGTGGCGGTGACCGATGACCGCACCAACGTCTTGTTGGTCGACAGCGTCCCGCGCTGGGAGTTTCGGTATTTGAGGAATTTGTTCTACGGACGCGACAAGTCAGTGCACCTCCAATATGTGCTGCTCAATCCGGATGAGATTCAGGGGCAGCAGGCGGTACCGGCGGTGCCGGCCAGTGCGAGCCGGAAATTCGGGGAGGCGGAAGCGACGCGTTTACCGGAGACGTTTGAGGAATGGATGAAGTTTGATGTGATCATGGTGGGCGATGTGACGCCGGCGTCGTTGCCGGCGCAGACGTGGGAAACGATTGAGAAAGCCGTCTCCGAGCGCGGGGCGATGTTGGTCGTGATGGCGGGTCCTCGTTCCATGCCGCATGCGCACCAGAGCGAGGTGGTCAAGCGGCTGTTGCCATTGGAGTTTCTCCCCGGGACGGACGCCGTTTTTGACGGACCGGAAGAGGCCTTTGCGGTTCGATTGTCGGTGGAGGGGCGGAACTCTCCGCTCTTGGCTCTCGGCCGGAGTCAGGTCGAAACCTCGCAGATTTGGTCGGAGGCGCCGGTATTCATGTGGCGTCATCCGGTGCGGGCGGCGCGGCCGGGAGCGGAGGTGCTGGCGTATGCCGAGCCGGCTGGCCAGCGTCCTCCGGCGGCGGCGGCCACGGCTGATGATCGACTCGCGGCCCTCGCGCGGCAGCGGCAGTTTGAGGCGGAGCATGCGTTGCTCGCGACCAGCCGTCATGGACTCGGCAAGGTGGCGCTTTTTACGACCGATCAGACGTGGCGGCTGCGATATGGAGTGGGTGATACTCATCACCACCGATTGTGGGGCAATGTGTTGCGATGGGGGACAACTGAAAACCTCCGGGCTGGAACAGAAAGCGTTCGCCTAGGAACCGATGCGTTGACCTACGAAACCGGCCAGCGCGTCCGCCTCCTCGCGCGTCTCACCGCCGATGGTTACAAACCCGAAACCGGAGCCAAAGTGATCGCGAACGTCTGGGCCCCCGATGGCAGCCGGGTCGCCTCCCGCACCCTCGCCTATCGCGAGGGCAGCAGCGGAATGTACGAAGCCGAGCTCGAGCCGCTGCCCGCTATCGGCCGCTACCGTGTCACTCTCGCCGGAGACGACGTCGACCGACTTTTGCGCAGTACCCCAGGCGCCGGCGCCACCCCGCCGACCGTGGAAACCCACTTCACCCAGACCGCCACCCTGAATCCAGTAGAGCTTGGCGATTTGTCGCTCGATATGGATCTGCTGGCGCGAGTGACTACTCTGGCAGGAGGACGCGTCGTCACGCCGGGCGCCGCCACCAGCCTAGCCGAAGCCTTCGGGACTGGTACCAAAACGCTGAACGAACGCCGCGAGACCACCCTCTGGGATAACTGGCCGCTCCTCCTCCTGCTGCTCAGCGCCCTTACGACCGAATGGCTGCTGCGGCGCAAAGCCGGCCTGGCTTGAGTCGTTGCCTTGGGGAGACGAAAAAGGAATGAAATCTGAGGGCGGGGTCGCGGTTTGAGGCCCGCGGTTATGCGGCGTTCTTTCAGAACGCGAGTTTGTTTTGCCGGGTGGATTCCCAGGGTTGCACCCTGGGAGGAGTGCTCCCGGGAGCGCTGAGCCCCAGCTCGGCGAGAGTTTTTTCCCTGGCTGGTGGCCATGCGGGAGGATTTTTTGGTTTTGAAATGAGGGAGGTTGTGGGGGATTTTATGGAGGCGCCGAGCTGGGGCTCAGCGTTCCCAGGGGGGCTGGTATGCGATGCCCCTTCAGGGCATTAAAGCGGAACCGCGGTTTAAGTGAGGATGGCGTGCACGGGATCCACCTGTTCAACGCCTGTCAGCCGTTGATCGAGTCCTTGGAATTTCTGAGAAAACCGGCTGTGGTCGATCCCCATGCATTGGAGGATGGTGGCATTGATGGAGTTGAGGTGGACTGGGTCTTTGACGATATTGTAGGAGAAGTCGTCGGTGGCACCGTGGACGATGCCTCCTTTGACGCCGCCGCCGGCCATCCACATGCAGAAGTTACGCGGGTGGTGATCGCGTCCGTAGGTTTCGCTGGTCAGCGTACCTTGGGAGTAGACGGTGCGGCCGAATTCACCGCCCCAGACGACGAGGGTGTCCTCGAGCAGGCCGCGGCGTTTGAGATCGATGACGAGGGCGGCGGTCGCTTGGTCTGTGTCTTTACATTGATTGCCGAGCGCGGTCGGGAGGTTGTCGTGTTGATCCCAGCCACGATGGAGGATTTGCACGGCGCGCACGCCGCGTTCGAGCATGCGGCGTGCGAGCAATGCGCTGTGCGTGAATGAGCCGGTGCGTTTCACGTCCGGTCCGTACAAGTCCAGGATATGCGCAGGTTCATTGGAGAGGTCGACCAGATCTGGAATACTTCGCTGCATACGAAAGGCCATTTCATATTGTGAAATGCGCGTTTGTACTTCTGGGTCGCTGAATCGCGAGAACGACAATTCATTCAATTGTCCGAGGGCATCGAGCATTTTCCGGCGGTTGCCGATCGACACGCCATCAGGGTTCTGAATGTATAAGACTGGGTCGCCGGATCCACGCAAGGCGACACCACTGCAACGGCCAGGAAGAAAACCTGACGACCACATCCGCGAAAATAAGGCTTGGCCGTTGCCGCTTTGCGGGAAGGACGGCGTCAGCACGACAAAAGCGGGAAGATCAGAGCTCTCGCTGCCCAGCCCATACGCGAGCCATGAACCAATGCTCGGTTTTCCTGGTACTTCACTGCCAGTCATGACAAACGTGCACGCCGGATCATGGTTGATGGCATTGGTGTGCACCGAGCGGATGAGCGCAATGTCATCGACAATTCCGGCTGTATGTGGCATCAGCTGGCTGTTGACCCAGGTGCCGCACTGGCCGCCCTGAGTGAAGGCAAACTTCGAGGGCGCGACCGGAAACCGTGTTTGTCCCGACGTCATGGTCGAGAGCCGCTGTCCGCCCTGCACGGAGGCTGGCAAATCTTTGTCAAAGTACTCTCGCAATCCAGGTTTGTGGTCCCACATATCAATTTGCGACGGCGCGCCATTCATGTGCAGGTACAGCAGCCGTTTAGCTTTGGGGGCAAAGTGGGGGAATCCTGGCAACCCGGGGTGGGCGGGACCTCCCGGGCTTACGGCCTTGGCGGCGTCCTGACCCATTAGCCATGAGAGGGCTAGACCGCCGAGCCGGAGACCGCTTCGGCCGAAGAACTGGCGGCGAGTGGCCAGCAATTGATGTTCAATCAAAGGGTTCATGAAATGTTCAGGTGCTGGTTTAGTTACGGGTGATGGTTTCGTCCAGATTGAGCAGCAAGTTGCCGACCATCGTCCAGGCGGCGAGTTCGGCTGGGTCGAGGCCGGGTCGGGCTGTCGAGTCACCGGCGTCTATCACCTTGGTGGCAGCTTCGGGATCAGCTTGAAACGCGCTCAGTTGCTGGGCGACATTTTCCTCGATGATGGCGGATTCGCGGGCGTCTGGTCGGCGTCCGGCCACCGTGCGAAATCCCCAAGCAATCCGTTCGGGTGGGGTGGCGCCTCCTTCGGTGAGCATGCGTTCTGCGAGAGCGCGGGCGGCTTCAAAGTGCTGGACGTCATTCATCAATTGCAGGGCCTGCAGCGGAGTATTGCTGCGTTCGCGCACGGCGCAGACCTGCTCGCGGCTGGGAGCGTCGAAGTTCGACATGAAGGGCGGTGGTGCCGTGCGTTTGATGAAGGTGTAAAGACTGCGGCGGTAGAGGGCGGCGCCGGTATCCTGAACATAATTGGCGGTATTGCTGCCGGTGAAGCCGACTGGCTCCCAGATGTTTGGCGGCTGGTACGGACGGACTCCTCGTCCTCCTATGGTGAGGTTGATCAATCCGGAGGTGGCCAGCGCTTGGTCGCGGATTTCTTCGGCGCCGAGGCGGAGGCGTGAGGCGCGGGAGAGTAGTCGATTTTCTGGATCGGAGGGGGTGGTTCCGGTGAGTACGGACGACTGTTTCCACGTGGCGCTGGTGACGAGCAGGCGCACCAGTGATTTCATATTCCATTGGTTGTCCCTGAAATCGACGGCCAGCCAGTCCAATAATTCCGGGTGGCTCGGGGCTTCGCCTTGGGAGCCGAAATCGCCGCTGGTCTTGACCAGGCCGGTGCCGAAGAATTGCTGCCAGAATCGATTGACGGTCACACGGGCCGTCAATGGATGTTCCGGTGAAACCAACCAGCGCGCCAAGTCGAGCCGGTTAGGCATTTTCCCGGGCTCGGTTTTTAATGGTGGCAACACGGCAGGCACGCCGCGCTCGACCGCTTCGCCCGGCCGGTCGTAAGCGCCGCGTTCCATGACGTGGGCTTGGCGTGGTGGATCGAGGTCCTTCATGATGAAGGTGGCCGGGAATGACGCCTGCATGTCATCGCGTTGTTTTTTCAACGCGGCGATTTCGACGGCCAGCGGTTCGCCGGCGGTGCGGGCGGCGGCGTTGACATGCAGCAAGTAATAATCGCGCAGAACGGCGTGGTCGCTGGCGGTGCGTTGATTGGCGGGCTGTTTGAGCGCCGCGCGCACGTCGGCGGGCCAATCGGCTGGCGGTTCGGCGGAGGCAAACGGAAGGGCCCAAGCCGCTAGAGATTGCGCGGGATCAGCCGCCGGATCGCTTTGCGAAACCACCCCGCTTCGGTCCCAGAAAACCGTACCGCCATGCTGAGTGAACGCAAATCCCTGGAGTTCATCGCCTGCTTTCAGACCGATCTGTTCGGCGGGAAATTCCAGACGCACCCATTCGCCGGCTTTGGGCAGCGGCCCCATGGCGACTCGTTCTGTGGTATTGGCGGCTCCCCATTGGATGGCCTCAATGTCACCCCAAACAGCGCGGTGGTTCCATCCGCCGCGGTTGTACTGCAGCATGATCGAGCGCGGCAGATCCGCGGGCTCCAGAAACACATGGGCGAAAATCTTGCCGCCGGCTGGCACGATGAGTGGCGGAGTGGCTTTCCCTTCCCAGACATCCTGAGTCAGCCCGGCATCGCGGCGTTTCAACGCCCGCTGGCCACTGAAGACGCGACCGGTGTCAGCGGTGACCCACTCGGTGGGATGACCCGGACTGGCGCTCAGCGCGCCTGCCTCCGGTGGCGCGTCATCAATCCATGCTAATTCCACGACCTGTGCCTCCGCCCGGGGCGTCCGCTCGGCTGGGTCATCATACGCCACCGCTAACATCACCTCCCGTCGCTGCGCTTCGCTGGTTTCGATTTTGGCAGAGAGCCCGGCCAGCGTAGCCTCGTCCTGCGGCGACTTCAGCTGTACCGTCGGCGCCGTCAGCAGCGTGTTGCCGTCCATCGCCGGATCCGCCGCACTGTAAAAAAACGAATACAACGAATAGAATTCTTTGTGCGAGATGGGGTCGAACTTGTGGTCATGGCAAACCGCACAGCCGGCCGTCAATCCCATCCACGCCTGCACCGCCGTCGAGGTGCGGTCGACCGCATACCGGAATATCAACTCGGCATCAATCGATCCACCTTCGCCCGTCGTCACGTTGCAGCGGCTAAATCCAGTCGCAACAAGTTGATCCTGAGTTGGCTCGGGTAATAGATCGCCAGCTAGTTGGTCAATCGTGAATTGATCAAATGGCAGGTTCTCGTTAAAGGCGGAAACCACCCAGTCGCGGTACGGCCACATCGACCGTTCATTGTCGAGATGCAGCCCATGGGTGTCGCCATATCGCGCCACATCGAGCCAGTGCCGCGCCATTTCTTCGCCGAAATGACTTGAGGCCAAGAGCCGGTCGACAACCCGTTCGTAAGCGCCGGGCTCGGTGTCGTGCAGAAAGGCGTCGATTTCCGCCACGCGGGGTGGCAGTCCGGTCAGCGCGAGCGTGACGCGGCGGATCAAGGTTTCGCGGTCGGCTTCTGGAGAGGGATGCAAGCCGAGGGCCTCGAGTCTGGCGAAGATAAAGGCATCGATAGAATTGACCTGACGGCTGGCGAAGGTGGTGGCGGGCTCGGCGGCGGCCACGGGGGCCTCGAACGCCCAGTGTGCCTGGTATGGCGCTCCTTGTTCGATCCAGCGTTTGAGGATCGATTTTTGCCCATCGGAAAGCGATTTGTGGCTTTCGGGTGGCGGCATGACGTCGTCTTCCACGGTGGAGATGATACGTTGCCACATTTCGCTGGCGGCGGGGTCACCGGGTTTGATGGCGAAGCGTCCTTCTTTGTTTGGCATCAGGGCTCCGCCGTCGCCGTGCGGCACGTCGAGCCGCAGGCCGGCCTTGCGGGTTTTGGTATCAAAGCCATGACAGGCAAAACATGTATCGGACAGAATCGGCCGGATATCGCGGTTGAACTGGATGACGGAGTCACCGGTGCCGGAGGTAGGCGCCGCTGCGGCGGACAAGGTGGCGGACAGGGTCGCAACCAGTGATAGGGGGAGCAGTCGGGGGTTCATGTGATGACAACGAACCTATTTCATAAACGCAATGCCCGTCAGGCACAATCCCCAGTGGGGCCTAGGCGGCTGCCCGGTGTTGAGGATGCAGAGCCCTTATGTGGCGGGGCGTTTGAGATGGGAGGGGGCGTTCTGAAGGAACGCCGCGTTCCATCCACCCCCTCTCTTCATGACCATTCTACTCTG
>CAJBME010000105.1 GCA_903954065.1 uncultured bacterium | reverse complement strand
CTCCGTAACCGCTTCTTCGCATCCGGTCAGCTGCTCTAAAGACGTTCGGCGCCGCGACCGGGGTCAGCGACCCACGGCTACAGAAGACCCCTATACGAAACCACCACGCAAGCGGCAAAGCCGCCACTGTAGCCGGGTACGCCGGCCCCGGTTTCCACACGTGGCCCCCAGGCCACATCCCTCAAAACACGGCTCCGAAACCGCTTCTTCGCATCCGAATTCGCTCCGAAGTGCTGTGGCGGAGGGGTTGACGTCAGGCGCGGTGTGAGCGTTGATGGACGGACGCTCCAATGCTCCGAAGTCTCCTGAAATCCAAGATTCACCGCGCCACCATTACCGGGGCCGAAGTTGATTATGAAGGCAGTATCAGCATCCCCCGGGATCTGATGCTCGCGGCAGATCTGTGGGAAGGAGAAAAGGTGCTGGTCGCCTCGATTACCAGCGGCGCCCGTCTGGAAACGTATGTCATTCCAGCTGAAGCCGGCACCGGAGAAATCATCATCCGGGGAGGAGCCGCTCACCTCATCGGCGCCGGTCACCTCGTGACCATCCTCGCGTTCACCTGGAGCGAATCACCTGTCACCCCGCAACGGATCCTGTGCGGGAAAAACAACACCATCAAAACCAGCCCAGACCTCAAAGACGCACAGTCTCACTGAGCGTACTGGCAAATACGGACTCGCCATGAATCCACTCCACTGAGTGGATGCAAAGCCGGCGCTAAAGTCCGGCGGTGGTTTGAATCCATGGCGGCATACCGCTGCAGGTTGCCATTGGCCCTATATCGTCCCCGCCGGCTCATCCCCCAGAAACCGCCCGGGCACCAGATAGTTGACGACGTAGTCGCGCACCGAGTCACTCAGCGGCGTGATCGCCTTGGTATATCCCGTACTGCGAAGTTTAGCGATATCCGCGCACGTATGATATTGGTACTTCCCGCGCAACGACTCGGGCATATCGACAAAATCGATCTGCGGATCGCGTCCCAGTGAAGCAAAAATAGCGTGCGCTAGATCGACCCATGTCTTGGCTTCGCCCGAACCGACATTATACAATCCACCGGCCAGCGGCTTGTCGGCAAGATGCAGCGTGATGTCGACCGCGTCCTTCACGTACAGGAAGTCGCGCTGCTGCATGCCATGTTCATAATCAGGACGGTGGCTTTTAAACAAACTCAAACGACCGGTGGCGAGGATTTGCTCGTAGGCCTTGGCCACCACACTGCGCATCTCACCTTTGTGATCCTCATTGGGTCCGAACACATTGAAGTATTTCAAACCAATGATATGACGCAAGAATCCGGCGCGCTGCGCATGCTGATCGAACATGTGCTTCGAATACCCGTACATGTTCAGCGGCCGCAGGCGGGCCAGATCATCCGCTTTGTCATCCATGCCGTGAGCCCCGTCACCATAGGTGGCCGCAGAACTGGCATAGATGAACCTCGACCGCCGGCTCAAGGCCCAAGCACACACGTTTTTTGTATACTCAAAATTATTACGAATAAGGTATCCGGCATCCTTTTCGGTCGTAGCCGAGCAGGCACCGAGATGATACACGGCATGTACATTGCCAAAATGGGCCGGCGCCGAATGCAACTTGGCCGCAAAATCATCAGCCTGCATGTAGTCAGCATACCGCAGCGGCGGCAGATGCTTCCACTTCTCCGTCGTGTCCAGACAATCAACTAAAAGCAAGTTTTCTTGGCCCCGGCGATTCAAGGCCCATGCGACGGCGCTGCCAATCAGCCCGGCGGCCCCGGTTACCACAATCAACCCGGATTTTGTAGCTGCAGATTTTGCGTTGCTCGACATGCACCAGCCGATAGCGCATTTGCACCATCTCACAAGGACACGTTACATCAGCCTCCACTCGCCCCCACCCTCAGGAAATTCCCACAACCCGTCGGCAAAAGAGTGTTCTAGATCTCATATTCAATTGATGATCAACGCTATAAATACTGTACACACCACGATCAACGGCCGCATCACCACGTAATCGACCGCCGCGAAAGCGGGCGGTCGCCTGATAATTTTGCACGTCGACGTCAAAATTCCGCCTCTACCCCGTCCGGAATGTGCGGCTGATATCGACTGGGCAGTCGGCTGTCAGCGGTCGACCGGCTACTGACCGATGCAGAACAGGTGGTTCTGGCCGCGGATGTAGAGGCGGTTGTGAGCGACTGCGGGCGAGGCTTGGACTTTTTCACCGAGGGGGTTACTACCGAGGACTTTGAACGTGGGAGTAGCGGCCACGAGGTGGGTGACTCCGTCGTCGGCGGTGGCGTAGATGACGCCTTGGGCGACGATGGGTGAGGCGGCAAAAGTACCGCCGAGGCGTTCGCGATAGTGCACATCGCCGGTTTTGGCATCGGCGCACCACGCCATACCGGCTTCGGTGAGGCAGTAGACGTTGGGGGCGGCATAGATCATGGACGGCAGTTTTGGGGGGTTCTTATCCTGTTCCCAGGCGAAGTGTGATTCGGAGATGTCGCCGCTGGCGCCAGCGAGTTTAAAGGCCCGCACCGAATCAGCGCCGCCGTACCCGTTCGCTTGGATGGCGATGCCATCGGCGATGAGGACGGAAGGCGTTACGCCCTCTCCGTCATTCTTCGCCGTCCAGATCAGGGCCCCGCCTTGCAAATCAAATCCCTGCAAGACATCACCCGCTCCGCTGACAACTTGTTTGCGCCCGGTTTCATCAACCCAGACATTGGGGGTGATGTGGGCGATGCGGGACGACCCGCGCATCGTTTTCCAAGCGAGGGTGCCAGTAGCCGCGTCCAGCGCAAAAACATAGGACCGATTCCATGGCAGCTGCCATCCGACCCGCTCCTGATCGCTGCCTTCCTGCGCCGGATCCGTGCTCCAGTCCCACGGCATAACCAGTCGCCCGTCCTCCAAGACCGGCGATGCCCCCAGTCCGTGGCGACTGTAAAATCGAAACTCCTGAAACGTCCAGACGACCTTCCCGGAAAAGTCGACAGCCGCGATGCCCCCACCGCCGAAAACCGCGTACACACGCTCGCCATCCGTGCAGGGCGTGGGCGTAGCATACGTGTTGCGGCTCTCTTTGCGCCCAGTCTCCTGCCGGAAAACTTCAGTATTCCACTTCACCATCCCGGTCGTCGCATCCAAACACATCACCCGACACGACCGACCGTCATCGGTCGCCGTCGTGACAAAAACATCGTCGCCCCACACAATCGGAGAAGAATGCCCCTCTCCAGGAATCGGCGCCTTCCACTTGACCCCCTCCGTTTCCGACCACCGCGACGGCAACACACTCGTCAACGCATCCCCTTGGCGACTGGGACCACGGAAACAAGGCCAATGATCAGATGCCATCGAGGAGGGAACCGAAGCCAGTCCGGCCACCACGGCCGCGACAAAAAATAATGTGGGGGAATTCACCCTGTTATCGTAATCAGAAATCATTTCCACGCCACCCCGTCGCATCCATCGGGGATCACCCGCCTCCCACCACCTCTTCCTCGTCCACCCGCTCGTCCCGCTGGTAAATCGGCAACTGGCGGTACGGCACCGTGAAAGCCAGAATCATCATGCTCGTAGAATAAACCCGCCCATAACTGGTCCCCTCCCAATCGCCCTCCTCCTCCTGCAACTTGAGGTAATGCTCGTACATCCAGTCGGAATACGTCCGCCAGTACGCCCCGCCCATTTGAAACATCGCCTGCGCATTATAATAGTTGCCGTAGTACTCAAACTGATTGCCCGGCAAGCGCTTGTAATTCTTCAGCACCCAGTCAGCCCCCTGCACCACCAAGGGGTCATCAAACTTCCCACACACACACAAACTCAAAAGTGCTGCCCCGCTCAGGGTGTCCGCATGGTCGCTATCACCCATGTATCCGAAATGACCGTTGCGCTTGTTTTGCCGGCGCAAAACATAAGCAATCGCCGAATCAATCGCCTCTTTGGGCACCGGCGCCCCATTCAGTTTCGCCGACCGCAAACTCATCAACGCCCAGCCCGAACACGAAAGATCACTGTCCGTCGAATTAGGAAAATACCGCCAGCCACCCTGCTGGTCTGGATCCTTGCGCACAGCCTGCGACTCAAGCAATACCCGCGTCCCCGCCGCCAACGCCGGATCCAGCCGCTTCTGCCGCTCCGGACTCACCATCCCAGAACACTCACTCAAAAAAAGCGTGCTGATATTATGCGCATACATCGGCCCATGCCCGTGATCACCCGATTCAATCAACCCGTTCTCCTTGGCATGACGAAGCGCAAAATCAATCCGCCGGTCCAACGCCCGGCCAAATTTCCCCGCCCCAGGACGATGCCCCGTCGAGAGAATCGCCATCCCCACCAGCGAGGAAATCCCCGTCGATCGGCCATAAGCCCCGTCCGGAAAAGTACCCGTCTCCATGTCCTCCTGCGACAACAAATAATCCAGCCCGCGATTCACACTCGCCTCAATCACTTTCCGCTGACGCTCAAAAGCATCCACCGGGACAGCGGCCTCCGACACAGACGGCCCCAGCCCGCCCAGCAGAGCCCCAGCAGATGTCGATAGGAAGGCGCGGCGGTTCGTCATTCGACCACACTATAAAGAGAGGGACCCCGTCTCGTCAATCCGCGCCCGCGGCCCGCACCCCGCACGCTCACGAGCCCCTCGCCGTTTTCCTCTCTCCATCTCAGACCCGCTTCCCCAAATTCCGCGATCCGGGCGCGCGGCCATAACCCGCCTTTTTTCCAGGGATTATCCAGTGGCCAAGCGATGGATCCGGTCCTACTTCCCACCTTTGCCATGACTGTAGTATCCAACAGTGCTATCGATTCGTTTCTTTCTCTGTCTTTGCCCACCATCATAGTAGTGGTCATTGGGATTTCGTCGGCTGTGGCCGTCATCACGCATTGTGTGCTGGTGCCGTGGGTGGCCGGCCGCGACGGCTCGAAAATGGAAGGTTTTCAGTCCGAGGTAGTGGCCTTGATCGGATTGGCTTTCGGTCTGCTGATTTCCTTTAATGCCGTGTCGGTATGGCAGACGGCCGACACCGCTAAAATGGCCATCATGAGGGAAGCGGCTGCGCTCCAGACTCTCTCCTATGAACTCGAGGTTCTGCCCGCCCCCCAGAGCCAAGAAGGACAGGCCCTGCTGCGCGAATACGTTGATCATGTCAGACGGGTGGAATGGCCACTGCTATCTAAGAGTCAGGTTCACGGCGACCGCCCAGACAGCCAGAAGAAACTCGTCGCCTTCAGCCGGACCCACGGCCATGACGCCATGAATACCGCACTGACCAGCGCCATCGATCAACGAATCCTCCGCATTCAGATGAGCCTCTATCGCATCAGTCGTGCCCGCTGGACGGTCGTTATCATGCTGGCGATTTTGCTCATTCTTTCGATGGGCTTGCTCCACGCTCAGCACCGCCGCTCACGCGCCGTCGGCTTGGCTTTTGTCGCCATCGCCATCGGCACCTGCTTCGTCATCCTCTTTTCGCATGGCCGCCCGTTCGTGGGTACCAACTCGCTCGAGCCAGTGGAATTAAATGAACTGGCCGCCAAACTGGCCGCCGGTTAAACCCGGCCGATGAGCCACCCCGGACGAATACCTGTCCCCGTCATTCTAATGCCAGCCCCCGACTCCACCGTTGCCGAATTAATCGACCTGACCTGCCAGCACTTTCCCGAGCTGGCTGGCTCGGAGCTTGAGGCCTCACCCATTCTGAAAGGGGGATCGGATCGGCGTTATTATCGCCTGACCCAAGCGGGCATCCCGCTGCACCTCATCCTCGTCAGTTATACGGACGCCCGACCCGACAACATCTGCTTCTTCCCGGCCACCGAGATTTTGCAGGCCCACGGAGTGCGGGTCCCCGCCGTCCACTTCCACGATCGCCAGCGAAAACTCGCTTGGATCGAGGACCTCGGCGCTCTGGATTTGTGGGCACTGCAGGAATGCCCGTGGCCGGAACGCCGGCGCCTTTACACCCGCACCCTCGAGGAAATCGCCCGCGTCCACCGCCTGCAACCCACCAGCCTGCCGGCCGAGACCTTGGCTCAACTCATGAGCGGCTTCACCGAAGAACTCTACGCTTGGGAACAAAATTATTTCTTCGACAACTTCGCTGCCCACTTCTCCGCCGCCTCACTCGCCGCCCAGCAGTCGGCCCGCACCTCTGCCGCCCTCACTGATCTGCGCCGGGAACTGGGCGCGCTGCCCACATTTTTGGTTCACCGGGATTTTCAGTCGCAAAACGTCATCATCCGAGATGATCAACCGTATTTAATTGATTATCAAGGACTGCGACCTGGTCGACCCGAATACGACGTAGCTTCCCTGCTGTATGACCCGTATGTCACCTTCACGTTGGCGGAGCGGAATGAATTGTGGTCGGCCTATCAAGCGCTGCGTTCTGGGGATGATGGCTGGGAGACATCTGACCGCCGTCTGGCCCAGTGCGCCATTCAACGGCTGATGCAGGCCTTGGGAGCCTATGGCCACCTTGCGCTAAACGCCGGGAAACCGGAATTCCTCCGTCACATCCCTCGGGCTGCCGCCACGCTGGCGGAAGTCATCACTCACTCGGGGGTGGCCACTGAGCTGCTACCGCTACTCCAGCTCCGCCCGGCCCCGATGGAGTCGGCGACCGCCTGACCCGGTCGGCCGCGACTCGCAGCGACGCGGTCCGCTTATTCGCCGCGCAGGTCGTAACAGCGGAGCCGCGGGCTGGTGCCGGTGATTTTATCTTCCTCATTTTGGCTCACGTAGAGCAGGCCTCTGGAGACCGCTGGCAGCGTCCACGCGCCTCCGGGTGACGTGAACAGCTGGGCGGTGGCACCTTGTTTGACTCCTTCGGGCGAGAGCGTGAGCCAAGCCAGAGTGCCCCATTCGCCGAGGGCGAGGAAGCTACCGTCGACGTGCAGCAGGCTGCCGCGCATGAATCCGACGGTGAGTGGCCGGCCTCCTTGTTCCGGAGGCAGGGTGATGTCGTAAGTGAGGCGGGTACGCCATTTGCTTTGGCCGGTGCTGGCGTCATGGCAGACGAGTTCGGCGGTCCGATCTTTTTCCCCGGAGAATGCGTAGAGGTGATTGTCGTGAAAGACCGGGGTCATCCAATGGCAGGCGAGCTTCTCATTTTTCCACACCAACTGCAGCGAGCCATCGGGCTGGGCCTGCACCATGGCGCCGCCGTTGTATTCACTACCGCTGTCGATATACGCGTGGGTGACGAAAATGCGGTCCGGCCCGCACAGGACCGGCGCCGCCGCATTGACCGAGGTGTACCGCGTGGCCCGCCAGAAAAATTTCCCCGCGACCACTCCGTCGGCAGGATCCAGCGACACCAGCCCGCCCTGCGACGCCAGTGATTCATCCCCCTCCCCACCCTGAAAAACCAACACCCGCTTCCGTCCATGCAGGACCGCCGGAATCGGTGACGAATAACTCTGGCTCCACCCCGTCTTGGTAAACCACTTGACCGCCCCCGTCGCCACCTCAAACCCAGCCAGATCCTTGCCGCCCGCCCCGCCTAGATCGCAAATCAAAACCCCATCCTGCACCAGCGGCGTGGCTCCCGAACCAAAGAAAAACTGGGGCACCCCATCCTCCGTGGCACAATCACGCTTCCAAATCACCCGCCCCGAAGCCAGATCCAAGCACGTCAGCATCGAGGTCACCCCAAAGGTAAAAACCCGCCCGTCAGCAATGACCGGACTGGCCCGCGGGCCGTCGCTGTAGCCGTAACGATCGCGATACTCCACGGCATAGTCGTGCGTCCACAGTCTCCGCCCCGTCTCCGGATGCAGGCAGTCAATCGTCTCACGTCCCTCCAGCCGGTGAAAAAGCACCAGCCGATCGCCCACAATCGCCGGACTAGCATAACCACTGCCCTTGCTCACCTCCCAGACTTTAGGCGGTCCAGCCGCCGGAAAATCATGTCGCAACTTCGTCTCCGCCGAGTGCGGAGCATCCTGGGCGCCCAGCAGCCGGGGCCAGTCGCTTGTCACCGCCCCCGACGGCAGCGGTCGCGGTTCTGCATGAAACGTCAGCGCCGGCCACGCCTCGCCCGCCGTCGCTGCCGCCGCCGGCACGTCGGCCGCCCCAGCGCCACCGAATGAAAAACACCACAAGAAGGACCAGACAAAACGGGACATGCCCTATCCAACCCGGAAATCACCCGCAATGCAAATCTGCGTTGCTGCCGCCCTTCATTTAAAACCGCCACGCCCACTCACCAGTCAGACATCGCCTCGACCACCGCCGCCACCGCTGGAGCCACATCTCGTGCGTAATCACCATCATAGTTGTTCACCAATAACGAAAAAACATAACGTCGACCGTCCCCGCACTCGATATGGCCGGTCCAGGCCCGAACCCGCTCGATACTCCCGTTTTTGGCTTGGATCAGCGCGCCACCGGGGCGCCGGGGCGCCCGCAGCACCGGCCAAGAGTCCAAAAATTCCCGCCCCTGCGCTCCATTGAGGACGGCCGCATTGGCCCGAGTCAACAATTCAGGAGTGATCATGTTGGTGCGCGACAACCCGGAGCCGTCTGTCTGCTCGTACCCGGCTAGCGGCAGCGCACGCTGGGCTAAGTGATCGCGAATGGCGGCCAGCCCAGCCGCGGCCCGTCCGCCGCCTAGGGTGCGCAGCAGACACTCACAATCAAGATTCAACGAACGATGATGGATCGGTACCAACAGGTCGCGCAAGGGCGCCGATCGATGCACCGCCACCACCCGGCCAGACGGCCCAGCCCACGGCTCACCCGCCGCCACCAGCCGCCTCGTCGTCGCCGCCTCACCATGCACCGGCACCCCGTGCCGCTGCAAAAATTCCGTAAACTTCCGCACACAAAAATACGCCGGATCCGGCAGTGCCGCCCGAATAAACTCTTTGCCCGCATCCGCCGCCAGCGTGCCATGCACCGCATACTGCACCGCCCCCGGCCCGCCCGATACATACGCCTCATCCCCAGTGCCCAGTCCGCCAATCCGCAAATGATTCACGATACGCAACCCGGCCGGCCACGGTTCGACATCATACAATTCCGCCGGTTCGCCCGGCTCCCCCGTTAGACGATACCACAACCGAAATTCATTGTTGTGAAACGCCAGTGGGGTCAGCGGCGGCGCATAATAATTGCCAATATCCAGCCACGCCCACCCGCCCGGAAGCTCCCGCGCCTCCCACGCCGTCTCGTCAGCCAGCACCCTCCCCCGCACTTCCCCCACCCCAGCCGCCCGCAATCCATCCAACCACTCAGCAAAAAGATCGTCCCACCCGCCGCGGCCCAACGAAGGGTCCCCCGCTCCCCGAATCACCACGTCCCCAGTCGCCGCCACCCACTCCACCCGCGTCTCATACCTAAACTCCGGACCCAACACCTCCAACGCCACTCCCGTCGTCATCGTCTTCATGGTCGATGCCGTGATAAAACTCTGACGCGCACTGCGTTGTACTATGGGACGGTCCGCGGCCGCCAACGGAGCCACATAAAACCCCAGCGTGCCAGTCCTCACCCCAGGAGCCGCCGCCAGCGCCGCCACCGCCCGGCGCACCGGCCCGATATCCAACGCGACCTGATCCGCCGCCGCCGCGCCCCCCGCCCATAAAGCCAACGCTAAACCCACCCGCCACCACGCCCGCCGCCCCCGACCCGCCATGATCTCAACGGCGTGCATCTCACTCACATGCTGCCCGCCGTGAAACGCAACAATGCCGAAGCCGATCCCGCCGCCCTGATCTCCATGTTGATCAACTGCCCCATCGTCACAAATTGAAACCCACGCTCCAGGAGCGTATCGACCACCGTCGGCATCGCCGCCACCGTGGTGGGATGAATGTCATGGGCCAATAAAATCCCACCGCTGCCAGCCCCTTGGATCAGGGTCCTTGAGACATGCTCACTGTTGCGGATTTTCCAGTCCTGCGGATCCACCGACCATAAAATCGAGGGCAGCCCGAATTCCTGGTGCGCCCATTCTTTCTGGCGCGCCGAAAAAGCACCATAAGGCGGACGAAACACCTGCGGCCGGTGCCCGCCCAGCACTCCGGAGATCGCCTCCGAACAACCGTTAATTTCACGCGCCACCGCCGCATCCCCCAGCTTGCTCAAAACCGGATGCGTCATGCTGTGATTGGCCAATTCATGCCCTTCCGCATGCGTGCGCTCTACGATCCGCGGAAAAGCCCGCACGTTCCGACCAATGACAAAAAATGTCGCCTTCACATTGCGCTCGCCCAACAACGTCAACAACCGCGGCGTATCCTGCGGGTCCGGCCCGTCATCAAACGTCAAGGCCACATAACGCCCAGGCACCCGACACGAACTATACGCCACTCGCGTCGGACCCGCAATCCGCCCGGGCCCCGCCATTCCCGCCCGTCCACCCGCCGCCGGCGCCTCGGTGGCCGCTGGCGTTGCCGGAACCCGACGGCGCGGATCGACCACCGGCTCCGGCGCATCCACCCACCCCGCTCTCTGCACAAGAGAACAAGACGTCACCCCCGAAGAAGCCAGCGTCACCAAACCCAGTAAAGATGTTCGTCGATTCATCAACATTGATTCGATAAAACCATAATCGGTTTTTCCGCCGAGGAAAGCAGCTTCTCAAACGATCCCCGTCCCGCGCGTGGTCCATCAATGAAGACACCCAAGAGAAAAATGAATGTCCTTGCGGCCGACAGTGTGGTTTAATGAGGTTCTACCATTCCTCTTCCTCCCATCCTTATCGTTTTCATGCAGGACCTGCCGAAAATCTATCTCTGGCCGAATCTGATGACCGCCGGCAATCTGGCCTGCGGGTTCTTTGCCTCGCTAAGCATCTTTAGCGGGATGCTCAGTGCGCACAATGGGGGGTCGGCCAACGGGTATTTTTACCAAGCGATCGCCTTGATTTTGGGGGCTTGTGTCTTTGACGCATTGGACGGCCGCATGGCGCGGCTGACCGGGCAGGATTCACCCTTTGGCCGGGAGTTCGATTCCCTGGCGGACATCGTCTCCTTCGGGGTGGCGCCCTCGCTACTGGTGCACGAGGTCGTGCTGGCGGAAATTCCTGACAAATGGGGATGGCTGATTGCCTTCGCCTATCTTCTCTGCGGCGCCATGCGGCTGGCTCGGTTCAACTGTCTAGCGTGGATGGACGCCCAGAGCGCTTCCAAAGATTTCATGGGCATCCCCATCCCCGCCGCCGCCGGCGTAATTAGCTCGCTGACGCTGCTCTTGATGTGGCTCGAAGAAACAGAACGCCCGATCGGCATCTGGACATGGTCTCTCCC
Source organism: uncultured bacterium (assembly GCA_903954065.1). Classification (GTDB taxonomy): domain Bacteria; phylum Verrucomicrobiota; class Verrucomicrobiia; order Verrucomicrobiales; family V1-33; genus CAJBME01. The sequence continues at coordinate 2,408 of CAJBME010000105.1, read as the reverse complement.
GCCCCTCATGCTGCTGCTCGCCGGCATGATGATCAGCAAAATCAGCTACCCCAGCTTTAAGGGCCTGAACATCAAAACTCGACGCTCTCTCCCATGGGTTTTTTGCGCCGTCATCCTCGTCATCCTGACCGTCAAATGGTGGCAAGTCATGCCCGCTATCCTTTTCGTTAGCTATTTGTGCTACGGCCCCGCCCGCCCATGGATCTCCCGCCGCCTGCGCCGGGAACTCGAGGAGGAAGATGAGGAACGCGAACGGGAAGAAGCCATAGAAGAAGGACGCCACGCCAGCCCGCACGCCGCGAAAGATGACCCTTCATCTGGTATTTAACTTGATAATCAAGTTTTTATATCGAGTCTGGTTTCTTACGAAACTCTCGACTTACGCTGCGTTGGACAGCAATGACGGGCCATCTGAAATACGGCTACACCATCCCTAAGCCAATGCCCTCCGGATCGGTTTGCGCCGGTTTGGTCGTCTTCGCTCTCCGTCGTCGCAGGAACAGTTGGTTTTGCTTCAACCACTGATTAGCACCTGCGCTCCGCAGCCAGACGTTTCGTGAGGTGGCGCCATTTGGAACATTTTGCGCGGCAAGGCTTTTGAGTCCTCGGCCACTTGCCTCGATTGCGCCTCGTGTGCTCGGCGACGAGTAGCGCCCGCAGGATCAAACCGACCGTCAACCCAGTTGGCGGGATTCTCTTCCGGGAAGGCCTCGAAATAATCTGACCATTCACCCATGTTGGTTCTCCCAGCTTCTGAGTGTGGACGGCAAAAGCGCCTCAGCGGCCCCCTACCGATTCGCATGTGATTTCGAGCTGAAGGGTTCCACGACAGGAAGGAAAGCGAGTGCATCCCCAGAATTCCGAACCAAGGGCGCGCCCCTGGCGGGCCACGCGCCGCACCATCGGCTCCGCGCACTTGGGGCACACCGGCGGCCGACTCTCATCGAGTGGAGCGAACTCGCTGTCCGTGGAAGAGGGGCGCAAGCCTTGAATCAACTGCACAAGCCGTTGGCCTGGGATCAATTCTAAAGCGGCTTGTCGCAGACCGAATTCCATCGCCTCCGGCGTGAACTCCGAGGTGGTCACAAAAACGCCGCGCGCCGCCCCGCTTGCGACCACCACGCCGAAGAATTCGCGTACCTGCTGCACCGTGACCTTGCGGTCTCGCAGACGTTTGCACTGAACCAGCGTACGCTCGCCGTTTTTCCACATCACAAGATCACAACCGCCGTCCGGCCCCGGTTCGGGGTTTTCCAGGGCAGTGAAACCTTGCTCGCGGTAATACGCCGCCACCAAGGATTCAAACTCGCGCCAAGGCACCTCACGAAGGGTTTGGAGGGAAAAGTGTCGTGCGAGCGCGGCCCGGTGCCGCTTTTCCAGGACTTTGGAAAGAATCGCCGTTCCGGTGCATACGATAGCGGGAATCCACCACATCGACCCGAGTGTCGCGGCTACCGGTCGGTAGGCCGGGTGCCCTGCAGCCACCGAATAAGCTGCGAACTTGAGCACCACGATCATGAAACCGCCGAACGAGACGGAGACCCACCAAGGATAGGCGACGAAAGTATCGACGAAGCGTTCAAGCGGGGAAGACCGAGAAGAAGCCATCTCTAAAAATCGCTCATTTATGGAAATTATAAAGTCTTTTTTCTCGATACCGAATTGAATCAGAAAGTGGAGAAGGGGAACGCGCCTTCCCCTCGCGGCATTTTCGGAGCTGGATGCACATTCATTCGCGGACACCCACTCATTTGCGGTACGCCCAAATAAATCGCTTCTGATGGAAGTGATTTCAAACGAACAGTTAAATTCATTTGAATTGTATTTTTTCATTTTGCGAGTTCATGGCCACACCACGCCGCCGCCTCATGAATCCTGCTTTTAGCGAGGTTTTTCACTGCACGTCACGGTGCGTCCGCCGCGCTTTTTTATGTGGCTGGGACCCGGCTTCAGGCCGGGATTTCGAACATCGACGTCTGTGGATTGATGAAAGAATATCGGAACTGGCGTTGTATTTGGGATCTCGGTGATCTCCTCCTCGGTCATGTCCAACCATTTCCATGTTGTTCTGCCGTCTCGCCGCCACCCTCGGCCGGCTGCGCGAACTGGCAGGATCACTCGGCCGGTCGTAGCTTCATGGTCGGGTCGGCGCCCGCGGCCTCTATACTCAGCACGCGTAAAGCAGGGAACGTGGAAACACCTAGGCGCGCGCATGCCGCCCTGACGCCCTGACGCCGGCCTCAGCCTTTGGAAATCTACCAACCGCGGGGCGGGCATCCCTTCATCAGCGAAGCGGCTGCGTATTAACGTCCTCGGCTGGGTCTTTCTGGGGCTGGGGCCAACGCCCATCGCGCGGAATCGCGCCCACTCTCATAGGCGCGCTCCCGCGCTTGTATCCGGCCGACCCT
>CAJBME010000104.1 GCA_903954065.1 uncultured bacterium | reverse complement strand
GGGCCACGTGTGGAAACCGGGGCCGGCGTACCCGGCTACAGCGGCGGCTTGGCCGCCTGCGTGGTTGTTTCGTATTCGGGTCTTCTGTCGCCGTGGGTCGCTGACCCCGGTCGCGGCGCCGAACGTCTCTCCGAACGAATTTTGAGCCGGGGACCTGATGCGTAAAAGCGGATCTGGAGCCGTGTCTTGAGGGATGTGGCCTGAGGGCCAGTTGTGGAAACCGGGGCCGGCGTACCCGGCTACAGCGGCGGCGCCGAACGTCTCTCCGAACGATTGTTTGTCGGGTTCGATTCCGCTCTGCCTTCACGTCGACCTATGTCCGATCCTATGCCTTGAAGAGGTATCGCATACCAGCTCAGGGTGCGACCCTAGGAAAACTTTTCCGGGGCCTGATGAACAAAGTCGTGGGGGGTACTGGGGTGACGACTGGCTATGGGCGGGTGGAGTAATGCCGAAGGGCGTCGATGCCGAGTGCCGCGGCGAGGAGGAGACCGAGCCCGAGGCAACTGGCGTGGGCGGGTGTTGGCGTGGTGGGCCAGTGGCTGGTCAGGCTCTGCACGATGAGGACGCCGGCGATGGTGCCGGGGATGATGGATCCGTGGCCTCCGCGGAGGCGCGCGCCGCCGAGGACGGCGGCGGCGAGGGCGGACAGCGAGTGGCTGGCGGCGGGGTGCCAAGCCTGTGGGGATGGGGAATCCAGTAGCGCGGCGGTGGCGGCGGCAGTGCCGGACAGGACCAACAGGGTGAGAGTAAGCGGAGGGGCGGACAATCCGGCCCGGCGGATGATTTCCGGATGACTGCCGAGGGCGCGCAGTCGGGGGCCCCACAGGGTGTGCGTGAGAATCCATTGTCCGGCTAGGAGAAGGCCGGCGGTCGTGGCGATGGCCGGGGCAGTGGAGGGTGGATGCGGGAGAGGCGCGGCCGGTGGGCATCCAGTGGCGGAAGCCCCTTGGACGGCACTGGCCAGAGCCTCCCACACGAAGAACAGGGATCCGGTCGCGAGGAAGGCGGGTATTTGTCGCCTCCCGATGAGCCATCCATGGATGACGCCGCAGGCAGCCCCCGTGCCCAAGAGGGTGGCCATCCGCAGCGGCCAGGGGGCGGCCGCCACGGAGGGGCTGCTGGCGACCACGGCGACTAGCCCCATGACGGCTCCCAGCGACAGATCGATTCTGCCGGCCATTAGCACCACGGTCAGGGCGGCGGTCAGTATCATCTGCGGAGCCGACCGGGCCAGCATCAGTGCAAAGTTGTCCGGGGCAAAAAACGCCGGCTGAAGGGCGGCCGTGACCAGCCACGTCAGGGCCAGCAAGGCGGCTGGATGTAGCATCCAGCCGGCTCGCCCCGTGCGGTCGCTTGGCCTGTCACGGTCGGAGTGGCTCATGAATGACGAAAAGAGTGACGCCACCCGGCGACGCCTTGTCCCGGCGTCAAAGTGGCGGCGGCGGCCAGAATGACGGCGATTTTCACGATAAGCAGGGCGGAGCCGGGTATTCCGGCTGCCGTCAGGATAGGATCCATGGGGGCCATGATCAGGGCCCCGGCCACTACGGTCCAGACGTGCCAGCGGCCGACGGGTTGACGGCGAAGCAGCCACGAGCTGATCAGGGCGGCGGCCAGTGCCTCCAGCAGCAGAGGCATCCCCGGCCATCCGCTGGCTGTCGGGTGGTGCGGCTGCGGGCCGGCCTCAATGATGGCGGCCACGGCGGCTAGCAGGCCGCTGCCACCGTAAAGGCCGACTAAGATCGACGCCACTGGCAGCCCAGAAGCTCGCGCGGCCGGTGAATTTAAACCAATGGCCTGCAGCCATCGGCCAAAAACGTGTTTTTGCATGAGCAGGTGCACGGCCGCTCCCACGGCCACGGCCACGCCCCCAGCGGCGGTAAGGTGGGCGCCGGGCAGGGTGAATTCATCGGGCAGGGCACTGCGGCTCGGGGCGGCCGGGCCCCAGGCGGACACCCCGGAAATCACCAGCAGGCTGGTCAGCGTGACCATGGCCGGAGGTAGATTGAACCGCGCAATGGCCAGTCCGTTTATGAGCCCAAGGACAAGCCCCGTACCCAGCATGGCGGCCACCCCGGCCCAAACCGGAGCTTGTCCGGTTGTCATCAACCACCCTCCAGTGAGCGAGGCAGCGTGCATGATCGAGATGAGGGAAAGATCCACTCCGCCGCCGCGCAAGACGACGGACGCCGCCAACGCCAGCACAAACAGTGGCATGAGTCCGCCGAGGATGGTCAAAACAAGATCAAGCGTCATCAATAAGAAAGAGCCACCATAGATCGCAGACCCTGACCCGTCCGTCGAGCACTTCATCGTGGCCTCCAGTTCCGGTCGCCGCGCATGCTCGTGGCGGCACGAAAGGGCCGCAAGAGGCCGGAGGAAAAGGCCATGAAAGAGCGGCATCTGAGACACCCACATGTGTCATCGGATTGGCAGTCGAATGAGTGGGTGTCTCACCTCCGTCTCTCGGCGCGCGCGGGCCGTGCTTTAAGGTGCTAGCGCCGCGCTTTAAGGTGCCGGCGCCGCTTTGAGGTGCCGGTGCCGCGTTTTAAGGTGCTGGCGCCGCGGTGGGCGAGGGCATGCCATTTTTGGCCCATTCGACAATGGCGGCGAACGATGCCGGGTCGAGACCTGAGACGGCCATGAGGTCGGATACTTCCGCGAACGGACGCGCCTTACGCAAGGCTTTGATGCGGGCGCCATCCATTCCAGGAACGGCCTCTAGGGCCGTGGCAGGGCCTGTGTTGATCAGCTCGAGCAGGCTGGCGCTCTGCGCGGGTTTGAGTTTTCGCGCGGCTTTGGCAGCGAGTACCCGTTGTTTCTCGTCGGCTGGTGCGGTGACTTGCTCGCCACCGGGCGCGCTTTCTTTCAGCGTACGAGGCGCGCTGTCGTTGGTCTCCTTGGGGGCCTTGGTTTCCTTGGGTCCAGAATTTTTGCGTTTGGCTGGGGGCGGAAGGTTGTTGGAGGAAGTAGCGGATTCGGTAGCCTCTGAATCAGCGGGTGCATCAGCGGGTGGTTGACTCGTGGCCGTGCGGGCGGGTTTTTTTCGGGTGGGAGTGGGGGGTGCCGTGGGTGGTGGGTTTTCGTTTTGTGGGGTGGCGGATTCTGATTTTTGTTTTTTGGGGAGCGGAACGGGTGTGGGGGTGAGTGATTTTTTTACGTCGCTGGCGGCGTCAGTTTTTTTCGGGGGAAGGATATCTTCTTGGGCGTGAAGCGGGGTGATGGAGGTGAGGGTGAGGGTGGCGCAGACGCAGGTAGGGAGGAGGTATTTAAACATGGGATGGGTGGGTGAACAGTTCATGTGTTTATCGACGTTCATCAGAACGTCGATAGTATACTGACCGCTATTCAAAAAGTCGCCACTGTTTTTTTCAACTCCCGAAAGATTTATCTCTGGGAAAGAAGAAGGTCCACCAGCGCCGAGCGGTGGTGGTGGATTTTTCGCAGCTACCGCCATCTGCTGACCCGCGGCTGGCCAACGGGTCCTTCTTGTGATCTCCGGCGAGTGCCCTTTTATTCTGCTCACGACCGCGCCTTGGATTCCCAGCGAGGCTGGGCGTGGGAGGCGCGGTTTTGGGAGGGCCTGACGGTTTATTAACCGATGGCCTTTTTCAGGGCGGCGGCCTTATCGGTTGCTTCCCAGGTCAGATCGGGATCGGATTTGCCGAAGTGGCCGTAGTTGGTGGTTTTGAGGTAGATCGGACGCAGCAGGTTGAGCTGGCTGATGATGTCGGCTGGTTTGAAGGAGAAGACCTTCTGAACGGCGGCGAGGATGGCGGCATCCGAGGTGGTGCCGGTGCCGAAGGTATCGACGTAGACACTGACTGGCTGAGGATGGCCGATGGCGTAGGCGAATTGGACCTCGCATTTCGCGGCCAGTCCGGCGGCGACGATGTTTTTGGCGACCCAGCGGCCCATGTAAGCGGCGCTGCGGTCGACCTTGCTGGGGTCCTTACCGGAGAAGGCGCCGCCGCCGTGACGGCCCATGCCGCCGTAGGTGTCGACGATGATTTTCCGTCCGGTCAGACCGGTATCGCCTTGGGGTCCGCCGACGACGAAATTACCGGTGGGATTAATGAGGAATTCGGTGGTTTTGGTCAGCATGCCCTTAGGCAGGACTTTTTTGATGATTTTCTCGATGCAGAATTTCTCGATTTCGGCGTGGGCTTTGCCGGCGGCGTGTTGGGTGGAGATGACGACGTTGATGATGCGGGTGGGTTTGCCATCGACGTATTCCACCGAGACTTGGGACTTGGCATCGGGGCGAAGCCATGGGGCTTTTCCTGATTTGCGGATGGCGGTCAGTTCGCGACCGAGGCGGTGGGCGAACATGATCGGAGCTGGCATCAATTCGGGCGTTTCGTTGCAGGCGTAGCCGAACATCAGTCCTTGGTCGCCAGCGCCTTGTTCCGCGGTTTTTTTGCCTTTGGCTTTTTTTGCATCGACTCCCTGGGCGATGTCGGGCGACTGGGCAGTGATGATGTTTTGCACGAAAATCTTGTCGGCATGAAAGACATCGTCGTCGTTCACGTAGCCGATTTCCCGCACGGCATCGCGGACGATTTGGACGTAATCGAGTTTGGCTTTGGTGGTGATTTCTCCGCCGACGATGGCGATGTTGCTTTTCACGTAGGTTTCGCAAGCGACACGACTGGAGGGATCCTGAGTGAGGCAGGCATCCAGCACGGCATCAGAAATGGTGTCGGCCACTTTGTCGGGATGGCCTTCGCCAACGGACTCGGATGAGAAAATATAGGTGCTGGACATGGAGAGATGGGGTGAACGGTGGGGTGAGTGAACGAGGCGGGGTGGTAGTGTGGGGGGACCCCGGTGACCGCGGAGCGAGCGCGCAGAAAAACGCATCAACGCATCGTGATATGTTGATATGTCCGTCAGCGAAGCAGCGGGTCAACGGGAAAATCGGCGAATTGACGGGAGCTGGGGTGGTCAGGACCAGCCCATGACGGGGGCGATGAGGCGGAAGATGAGGAAGATGGTGACGGCGCCGACGACGTCGAGGGCGAACCCGTGTTTGATCATTTCAGGGATAGCGACTTGTCTGGTGCCGTAGGCGAGGGCATTAGGGCCGGTGGAGACTGGCAGGAGGAAGCCGAAGCTGCAGGCGAGGCAGGTGGCGAGGGCGACGGGGACGGGATTGACGTGTGCGCCCTGGGCGACGGCGATCATGACGGGGACCATGACGGTGGCGGAGGCGGTATTGGAGGCGGCTTCACTGACGATGATGCTGAGGATAATGCTGACGGCGATCAACGTCCAAAGGGACGGCTGGCCGAGCAGGTGGACGGCGGAGGAACCGAGGGCGCGGGCGAGGCCGGTGTCGAAGAGCTGTCGGCCGAGGGCCATGCCCCCGGCAAAGATGAGGATAGTTCCCCAGTCGATTTTGACGGCTTCGGACCAAGTCAGGGTGAAGCGGCCTTCTCGCCATGAGACGGGGAGGATGAGCAGGGCGATGCCGGCGAGCAGGCCGACGGTTTCTTCTGGGAAGTAGGTGGTAATGAATTGGGAGACGGGGTGACTGGAGCCGACGGCGGTGGCGGAGCCCAGGCCGGTGGTGAGGTCGAGCAATCCGGGGATCATCCAGAGGGCGATGGCGGCGGCGAAGACGGTGATGGTATTATTTTCGCCGGCGGAGCGTGGGCCGAGGGCGAGGCGACGGGCGGCGAGTTCGGCATGGGCGGCGGATCCGCTGGCGTGTACTTCCCGGGTTCCGGCGGGGCGCAACCACCAGAGGAGGAAACTCATTTGCACGATGACGAGCGGCAGTCCGAGGGTCATCCATTGGGTGAATGATATCTGCACGCCGAGCAATTCGCGCACGGCGCCGAGGCCGATGAGGTTGGGCGGAGTGCCGACCGGGGTGCCGAGGCCTCCGACGGAGGCGGCGAAGGCGATGAGGAGAACGAGCGACGAGCGCACTTCGCGCTGGGCGCCGAGTTGCGGCCAGGCGCCCAGTGCGCCGAGGGCAATGGGCAGCATCATGGCGGTGGTGGCGACGTTGCTCATCCACATAGAAAGGGCGGCGGTCAGCAGGCCGAGGGTGGCGAAGAGGCGGCCTGGAGTGCGGGCCACGGCGGGCATCGAGAGCAAGGCCAGGGCGATGCGGCGGTCGAGACCATATTTCTGCATGGCGGTGGCGATCATGAAAGTGCCGATGAAGAGAAAAGTGATGGGGGAGGCGAAGGGGGCGAAGACCTTGGTGTCTTCGCCGACCCCGAGCAGGACGCACAGAGCGGGTCCGAGCAGTGCGGTGGCGGCCAGCGGAATGGCTTCGGTGACCCAGAAAGTAATGACGAGCGCCATGACGGCGGCGAGGCGGTGGGCTTCCGGGGTGAGCCCAGGTACGGGCAGGGCGAGCACAAGGGCGAGCAGGGCAGGACCGAGGAAAAACCCCACGCGGTGACGGACGGCGGTATGGGTGTCAGCGGCGGGTTCGTCGGTCATGGGGTGTGGCGGCGGACGGGTTTTGATGACGATGGCGGGAGGGTGGAGCTGAGCGAATGAGAAATTATCTGTCTTCCCAAGGCGAATGTTTTCGTATTAGGTAAACTCTCTAGCCTACATTCTATGTTTCGCCTTTCATTCCTTGCTGTGGCCGTCCTGTTGGGGAGCCCTCTTTCGTTGCTGACGGCTGCGGTTGACTGGCCGCAATTTCGCGGAGCGCAGGCGGATGGGCAAGCGGACTGGTGTGAGGCGCCGGTGCGCTGGACGACGGCGGAGGGGATTCGTTGGTCGGTGGAAATTCCTGGGCGCGGGTGGTCATCGCCGGTGCATCGTGACGGCCGGATTTATGTGACGACGGCGGTCATTACGGATGGGGGCGAAGAAGGAAACCCGAAGGCGGATCGTTCGTTGCGCGCGTTGTGTCTTGATTTGGAGACAGGCCGGACGCTCTGGGATGTGGAAGTTTTCAAGCAGGACGGGGCGTCGGCACCGGACACGATTCACCAGAAGAACGGGCATGCGTCGCCCACGCCGGTGTTGGCGGATGACGGCCGCATGTATGTGCATTTTGGCCATCAGGGGACGGCTTGTTTGAGCATGAGTGATGGGGCGAAAGTCTGGGAAAACCGGGAGCTGACCTATCCGCCGCGGCACGGCAATGGCGGATCGCCCGTTCTTGTCGAAGGGCGGCTCATTTTCAGTGCGGATGCGGAGAGCAACCCGTTTGTGGCCGCTCTGGATGCAGCGACGGGCAAGGTCCTCTGGAAGAGGGAACGCCCAGAAACCGCGCAGAAACAAAAATTTGGATTTGCCACCGCGGGAGTTTTCGAAATTGACGGGGTTCGGCAGGTGGTGAGTCCTGGTCCTGGGGCGGTTGATGCTTTTGCGCCGGCGGACGGGCGGCATTTGTGGCGGGTGGCGTATGAGGGATACTCGAACGTTCCCAACCCGGTGATGGCGCACGGGCTTTTGTTTGTCACTACTTCGTATGATACGCCGGACATGTATGCCATTGATCCCAAAGGGGCGGCGGGCGATGTGACCGAGACGCACGTGCGCTGGACGAGCGACACCAAAGCGCCGATGACGGTTTCGCCCATCGTCATTGGTGCGGAGATTTATTGGGTCACGGATCAAGGCGGTTTCGTCACCTGTGCCGACGCTAAAACCGGGGCCGTCCACTGGTCGGAACGCATCGGCGCGAGGACGTTTTCCGCCTCGCCGCTGCACGCCGGAGGACGCCTCTACCTGCTCGATGAAGAAGGGAAAACCCATGTCCTCAAACCCGGCCTCAGCTTCGAAAAACTGGCTGAAAATGACCTAGATGATCGGGCTCTGGCCTCGCCCGTGCCGGTGGAAGGTGGATTGCTCATCCGCACCGAATCACGCCTCTGGCGTATCGGAAAATAACGTGTTGGCCGTCGGGGGGCGGTCGGGGCCGTGGGGGGCGGGGAAGTGCGGCGCTGCTGTGGTGACGGTGGGGCGGCTGCAGAGATCGATAACCACAGCGAGGCACGCATTCAATGGCAAACGCCAAACATTAAGAAGGCCCTCATGCAGCAGCTCCTCACCGGCAAGAAGCGCTTCGCTGGCTTTAAAGGGAAGTGGAAGAAAGTTGCCTTAGGTGATGTGGCAGAAAACGTCGCCGACCAGAACAAAGGCCGCATGGGAACTACTAGTCTTTACGGCGTGACCAAGGCCGACGGCGTGGTGCCCATGCGCGATCATGTGAAGGGTGAGTCCTTCGACCGCTGCAAGCGAGTGGAGACTGACTGGTTTGCCTATAACCCGATGAGGATCAATATCGGCTCCATTGCCCGCTGGCAGGGAGCTGAAACCGTGATGGTGAGCGGTGATTATGTCGTCTTTCGCTGCCATCCCGACAAACTTCTTCCTGCATACCTCGAACACCTGCGTCAATCTTGGACGTGGCAGTCCTTTGTGACTCGTGGCGGTAATGCCAGCGTCCGCATCCGAATCTACTTCTCCGGTCTCGCCGCTTTCCTCGACACCGCCGACCAGCAACTCTCCCTCCTCCGCACCCAACGCACCGCCCTCGACTAGCAAAAGCGCGGCCTGATGCAGCGCTTGCTGACGGGGAAACTCCGAGTGAAGACAACGCAAACAATCACTTGACATAAAGCCCATTTCACCCCAAGGGTGAAATGTGAAAATTATTCCGGATGAGATTCACCTTCAAAACACGCAAGCTACTCCAGCTCTACGAGGAGGACAAAGGTGCCGCCAAGTATGACGCGGGAGCAGCGGCCGCGTTTTTTGAAGTCATGGCAATCATCGACAGTGCGCCTGACGAACGCACTCTCTACGGACTGAAGTCGCTGCACTTCGAGAAGCTCAAGGGAAAGCGCAAACACGAGCGCTCCCTGCGGCTGAACAAGCAGTGGCGTCTGATCGTGGAGATCCTCAGCGATGTGGAAGGCAACTTCCTACTGATCAAGGACATAGAAGACTATCACTGAACAGGACAACAACAAGACAGGAGAACAACCCATGCACAAGCCAACGAAAGGCCCGGCACGCGCAGTGCCGCCCGGCCAGCTCATCCAACGCGAACTGGATGCGCGCGGCTGGACGCAAAACGACCTCGCGGAAGTCATGGGCCGCCCCGCCCAAGCCATCAGCGAAATCATCACCGGCAAGAAGCAGATCACGGCGGAGACCGCGATCGAACTGGGCGAAGCCTTCGGTGTGGACGCCGCCTTCTGGTCCACACTGCAATCGAACTACAACCTCCATCTGGCCCGGCAGCAAAAGTCTGCGCACGATGTGGCGCGGCGCAGCCAGCTCCACAGTGCCGCGCCGCTGCTGGAGCTGATCAAACGCGGCTGGCTGCAAATCACACGTAAGTCGCCAATCGACGAACAAGAGTCCGCCGTATGCACCTTTCTTGGCATCGGCTCTATTGGTGCTCGCGCGGAATTGAGCATCAGCTTCCGCTCGGCCGAACATCGGGGACCGGACTGGACGGCCAAAGTTGCATGGGCGAAGCGGGTGGAGCATCTGGCTGCTCCGCAGGTCGCCATGCTGCCCAAATACAGCAAGGCCGCACTGGAGAAATCCATTCCCAAACTGCTCAAGCTGGCAGCTGCGGAAGATGGGGTCACCCAGGTGCCAGCCTCTCTGGCCAAGTTGGGCATAGGATTTCTCGTTCTGCCGCACCTGCCGAAAACATTTTTGGATGGGGCTATCCTGCCAGTGAACGGCCATCCGGTGGTGGCCTTGTCGTTGCGGTATGATCGTATTGACAACTTCTGGTTCACACTGTTGCACGAACTAGCCCATTGTTTGAGGGGTGACTACGTTTTCATCGAGCAGAACGGAGAAGACGAGGACGAAGCGGATGCCCAGGCTGCGGAATGGCTGGTGCCTAGCTTGGCGTTCAAGGCCTTCCAAAAAACAGCATCCCCCAACTACCCGGCTGCTGCAATCGAGGCCTTTGCGACCCAGATAGGACGTCATCCTGGTATCGTTGTCGGACAGTTGCAACGGTGTGTCCCTGGGTTTGGCTATGCCAAGGGCCGTGCCACCTTGGTGAAGGTCCGTCCTTTGCTGAGTGACCACTATCACAAGTGACATGAAAACCTTCCCCGACATCGACCGCCTGAAGGCCACGTTGGACCAGCATCGTCCGCTGGACCCGGCGATTGTGCGCAACCTGCGGGAGGACCTCATTGTGCGCTGGACCTACCATTCCAATGCCATTGAGGGCAACACACTCACGCTGCAAGAAACGAAGGTGGCGCTGGAGGGCATCACCATCGGCGGGAAGTCCATCCGCGAGCATCTGGAGGCGGTGAACCATAAGAACGCCATCCTGCTGCTGGAAGACCTCGTGCAGAAGAACGAGCCGCTGACCGAGTGGACGATCAAGTGCCTGCACCAACTCATCCTCAAAGGTATTGATGACGACAACGCGGGCCGCTACCGCACCGTGAACGTGCGCATCTCCGGCGCGGAGCATCTGCCCCCGGATCAAGTCCTGATCCCCGAGCTGATGGAGAACTTCATCACTTGGTATCAAACCGAAGCCATGGCCCTGCATCCCGTAGAACGAGCCACCCGTGTGCACAGCGACTTCGTGAAGATTCATCCCTTCGTCGATGGCAATGGTCGCACCTCCCGATTGCTCATGAACCTAGAACTCATGAAAGCCGGTTATCCACCTGCGGTGCTTCCCGTGGGTGTGCGACTGGCCTACTACATGGCCTTGGATGCCGACCACGTTCACGATGAAAAGGATAGATTCGTGAGCATGGTGGCCGAGATCGTGAAGGAAGGTTTCCGCCCCTATTTTCATGCTCTGAGCTTGCCGTGGGAGGAGGGGGTATAAATGGGACGTTGAGCGAATCGCAGACACCCACTTTTGTCAGGGTTGGCGGTCGAATGAGTGGGTGGCTGCGATTGATTCGCGTTTTCACCGATTGATTTCACCGATTGATTCGCGAACCAAAAAAAACCGGGTGCGAGACCCGGTTTTTTCTAGAGGGGGAAGCGAGACGCCTTGCGGCGGCGGCATGGGGGAGGGCGTGACCGCGCTTAGTAGCGGTAATGTTCTGGCTTGTATGGGCCGTCTTTAGGGATGCCGAGGTAGGCGGCTTGGTCGTCGGTCATCCGAGGCAACAGGACGCAGACGCGCGTGCAGGGAGGCGTGGTCATCATTGTGTGATGATCGAGGATCGCCCCCTGAAAAGTCCATATATTTCAATTAAATCGGGTCATTTCGATAAATACAT
>CAJBME010000103.1 GCA_903954065.1 uncultured bacterium | reverse complement strand
TGGTGGCGGCCCATTTTCCGACGACTGACCGTTCGGACATTCGGGTGGCCCGCCGCCTGCAGGTGCTGGCCTCGATTTTTAGTGACAAGCTTCGGGAACGCATCCGGGAGGAATTGGGCGAATCCTACTCCCCTCGCGCTAGCGCCGCCTTCAGCGACGTTTTCCCCGGCTACGGCTATATTTTCACCAACGTCCTGATTGCCCCTAGTCAGGCGAGCAAGGTCGGGGTCACCATTCGGGAAATCGCCGCCTCCCTGCACCGCGAAGGTGTCACGGATGACGATGTCGAACGGGCCAAAAAACCCTTGCTGGCTGCCATCGAAGATCAGCGCCGCAACAACACCTACTGGTTGGCGACAGTCGTGGCCACGTCCCAGCGGGATGCCCGCCGCCTCGATTGGGCCCGCAGCATGGTCTCAGATTTCCAAAGTGTCGTCACATCGGATCTCAACACACTGGCTGCGCAGTATCTCGATCCTGCGGCCATTCGTGAAATTCATATTCTGCCGGTGCCGTAATTATTCGCGGGGTGGGTCGGCTGGCACGGCAATGGCCTGGCACAGGTTCTGCCAGCCGGGGAAATTCCAATCATTAGGAAAGCCCCGGCATTGACGGGGTTTGACTTCTTGAAGCTGGCAGTCGCGTCCGTCGAGCCACACGCATGTCCCGTTCGGATGTTCCAGCAATGACAGTCCGGTGCGGCTCCGGTTGAGACGTGTGTGTTGCTGGACGAAGTCATCTTCTGTCATGTTCAGGTGCTGGGCGAGGAGAGGGATCTCCTCTGCGGCAAGATTGACATCGCCGGGCCATCGACAGCAGGCGGTGCATCGCTGGCATTGAAAAAAGGTTTTCATGATCGAGAGCGGGCTATTCCGGGGTTGGGTTGCCATGCGGCTCCGACTGCTCGTCCCGCTTTTCTTGGATGGAAATGATTTTGCCGATGGTTCGGCAATTTTAGAATTAGGACTTGCGTTGGACGAGGGAATCGACCATGTTGAAGCCGAAATCAGATTAATTTCATAATCTCGCCTCCCATCGCTCTTACCCTTAAACCAATCATTCGGATGAAAAAGTCCCTTCTGCTCACCCTGCTCGCTGTGGCCACCGCTTCGGTGTCTTTCGCTGCTGAAGAAGCCAAAGAGTGCACCTCTCTCAGCGCGACGGTTACCGCTGAAGTGACGGCTAGCCCTTCTGACGTGTTGGCGATCGTCAACGCGCAGATTTCGGCCAACCCGACATGCGCTTGCGAAATCGTTAAAGCGGCTGTTCTGGCAGCCAAAGCTGATAAGGACCTTGTCGGTCAAATCGTCTTTACCGCCGTTACCGCTGCTCCAACCGAAGGGACGACAGTTGCTGAATGCGCCGTCGCCGTGGCTCCTGAGGCCTCCGAAAACGTCAAGTCCGCTCTTCGCAGCGCTTACTCCGACAAAAATCCTGTCGGCAAAAACCCAGCCGATAAAAACCCACCAGCCCCTCCGGTTGATGACGTCGCTGATTTCGGTCTGAGCCCAGTGGCTATCGGCGGTGTGTACCTTGTTTATCCTGGCGGCGGCGGCACCGGTGGCCCTCGTCTCGTCAAGCAAGATGGTGAAGTCGGCATCATCGGGGCAAATGGCAAATTCGTCAGCCTCGAAGACCTCGAAAACCTGCCTCAGTACAAAAAAGACGCGAAGGACAAGGGTGATGGCGGCATTGTCCGCCCACCAACTCCAACTCAAACGGCTGGTGTGATCGGCGCCTAAGCTGTTAAGTCTGTCTGGTGCGTTTATTTACAATGTCGGTTTGATCGTTCTATTGTAATAAAGCATTTATTTTTCAGAAAAGGTCTTTCCGCCTGACGGAAAGGCCTTTTTTGTTGCCTCTTGAAGGACCTGCGTTTTCTTTCCGTTTTTTATGCCGGCCAAACGCAAAGATGAGATCGTCAAGGCGACCAACCTGCATTTTCTTTATGGAAATGATGAGGCGCAGGTGAAGGAAGCGGCCATAAAGCTGGCTCGGCAACTCAGTCCGGCGGATGCGGGTGATTTTGGCACGGAGATAGTGGATGGTTTAGCGGAAAACTCGGAGCATGCCTCTCGGTTGTGTGGGCAAGCGATGGAAGGATTGCAGACGCTGCCGCTTTTTGGTGGAGGAAAGGTGGTCTGGTTGCGCAACGTGAATTTTTTAGCGGACACGGTGACTGGGCGGGCGCAGAGCACGCTGGATGCGCTCGATTCGTTGCTATCGTTCTTGGAGCAGGGATTGCCTGGCGATGTGCATTTTATCTTATCGGCGCTGCTGCCCGACAAGCGCCGGTCATTTTTTCAGCGTTTTGACAAGATGGCGCAGAGCCAGTCATTTGATGTGCCGGACACATCTCAACGTGGGTGGGAGGCTCAGGTTGAGGCGATTATTATCGATCGGGCCAGGGCTTTGAACGTCGTTTTTGATCCAGAAGCGCTCGAATTGTTTGTCATGCTGGCTGGGGAGAGGACGCAGCAAATTATGAGCGAGTTGGAGAAGTTAGATTTGTATTTGGGGCCGGAGCGGCGGCGGGTGAGTGTGCAGGATGTGCGGACGTTGGTGCCATTGAGTCGTGCCGGCGTCATTTTTGAGCTGGGCAATGCGCTGGGGCGTCGGGACCCGCGTCGAGCTCTGTCCTTGCTTGAGGCTTTGTTGAATCAGGGCGAAGCGGCGGTGGCGCTCTTGTTGGCGGCCATTGTGCCGAAGATGCGCAATCTGTTGCTGGCCCGTGATTTAATCGAGCGTCAGCGGGCTCCGCTTCATTCGTACGCGCAGTTTCAGGCGGCGCTTGAACGGTTGTCGGTCGAGGAAACTGCTCATTTGCCGCGCAAAAAGGATGGCGGGCTCAGCGTCTATCCGCTTTTCCTGGCCGCTCAGGAAAGCCGCCAATTCACCGAAGCGGAGCTACGTCACGGGCTACAGGCGTGCTTGCGAGCTAATCACCGGCTGGTCGGCTCCTCGCTTGATCCACGGGTGGTGCTCAGCCAGTTATTAATTGAAATCCTTGCGCGCGCGCCGCGGTCACTGGCGGCCGCCGGTCGTTAGCGCGCGTGCCCGTCAGTTCTTTCCGATCCGGAAACGACGGTCACGACCGCCCCGGAGGGCGGTTGGATGGCGACAATGGCGGTGAGGGACGCCGTGGTGCGGCTGACGCTGGTTTTTCAGATGGTGGATTTTTATAAAAAAGGAATCCACGCGACCGCAAATTGGCCACCAACGCTTTGGCATCGTCGCGCAAGACGGGGTCATTGAGCAGGGCCGGTAGCAATCCTGCGCCGTCGGAGGCCTCTCCAAACACTTTGCCTGCTTTTTCCGCGGCCTTGGTGAAAGCCACTCCGGTTTGTTTGAAAGAATCGGCGGTTTCGCCAAATGTGGTCATCGCCGTTTCCCCTTTGACCAAGATAGGATCAAGTTTTTTGACTTGGCCTTCAAGCGTTTCACTGGCCGCGCGTAGGCTGGCCAGCGTGTCGCGGACGGAGGCGGTATTTTCGGGGGAGAGGACGTTTTCGTCCATTTTTTTGAGCGCGCTCTTCAAGCTTGCGAGTGAGGCCTTGACGTTTTCTGTGTTCTCACTGGAGAGGACTTCATCGTTCAAACGTCCTATGGCCGCATCAAAACTCTTCACTCCCTGACGCAGCTCTTTGACCAGCTCTTCGATGTCGATCGAAATTTTACCTGCGGACTCTTGAAGGGTATCGAGGCCGGTGGTGACGGAGCCGATCAGTGTTTCGCCTGGCTCGTGGTAGCCGTCCTTGGCTTCCTCCGGGCGGGTGATGGCGATGTAGGAATCGCCCAAGAGGCCTTCTTTGGCGATGGTGAGCCGGGATCCTTTGGGAATGCGGTTTTCGTCGTCGCGATAGACGGTGATTTGCACGGATACTTTGCCTGATGGACTGAGCCGAGGGGTCTGTGTGACGCGTCCGATGCTTGTGCCTCCGAGGCGGACCGGAGCTCCTAACGATAGGCCGGACGCGTCATTGAACAGGAGGGTAAACCGATCCCTCTCGCGGAATTGTTCGCGGATGCTGCTGAACCGCAAAATAAGTGCCCCTAACAGGAGCATCCCAAAAAGAAGGAAGAGCCCGACGAGGATTTCAGTGCGTTTGCTTTCGTGTTTCATGCGCGAGACTGGTTTTAAATCGTTCGTTCAGCTGGCTTCTGGCTCGTCGGCACGGCCATCAAGGAACTGCCGCATCATGGGATCTTCCGTGGCGAAGAAGGCGTCGGGTGAACCGATGAAGTGAATGCGGCCGGCGCACAGGAAGGCGATGCGGTCTGCAATGCGACGGACACTCTGCAGATCGTGAGTGATGACCAAACTTGTGACTCGGAAACGCCTCTGAAAATCGCGGATCAAGCGATCGATGTTGGCGGTCGCGATGGGATCGAGTCCGGCTGTGGGTTCGTCGTAGAGTAGGCAGTGGGGCTGTGCAATGATGGCTCGGGCCAGCGCCACGCGTTTGCGCTGGCCGCCGCTGAGATGAATGGGCATCTTCATCAGATGATCAACCATGCCCACCGCCTCCAGCGAAACCCGCACTCGTCGGCGAATCTCCCCGCTATCCCGTAATCCCTGCTCTAATAAGGGAAATGCGACGTTCTCCTCGACGTTAAAACTATCAAATAGCGCCCCATTTTGAAAGAGTAGACCGAATTTCCGGCGCACCGGGCCGAGACGGCGTTCGTCGACTCCGACGATTTCATCCCCGTCGATACGAACCGATCCAGATTCGGGCATCATCAGGCCGGCCAGATGTTTGAGCAGGACGCTTTTGCCATCCCCGCTGCGTCCGAGAACGGCCAGTGTTTCTCCTTCCAACAGGCGGAGTGACGCCCCATTGAGCACGAGATGGCCGCCGAGGTGCTTGATCAGCCCGGTGGCTTCGATGAAGGCGGCTGGTGAAGGGTGGGGCATCGGGTGGCGACTCAGGCGGCAGAGCTGTAAGGGAACACAATATTCAGCAGCAAGCTGAGGAAGAAATTGACGATCAAAACCCAGAGTGCGGAAATGACCATGGCCTCGGTCGTGCTCCGGCCGACGCCGACGGCCCCATTCTCTGCATGCAATCCCTGATGGCACGAAATGATGACAATGATGATCCCAAAAACAAAACCTTTGATCATGCCAATGCTGACATCCTCCATATTCGTGGAATCCAGAGTGTGGTTTCGATAATAGGCGACGGGCACTCCGAATCCTTCCACGACTACGACATAACTCAGCAGGATGCCAAAGGCGATCGCCTCCGCAATCAACAGCGGCATGGAAACCATCATCGCCAGTAGTCGGGGCGTGACGAGATAATCGACCGGATGGACCCCCAGCGCGCGCAGGGCGTCGATCTGCTCCGTTACTTTCATAGTGCCGATTTCCGCAGCCATGGACGAGCCGACTCGGCCTGCGACCATGAGTGCGGTGACTACCGGTCCGAGTTCCCGACACATGGCGACGGAGACCATGGCGCCAGTGGCTGATTCTAGGGCGTATCCTCGGAACTTAGCAAAGATTTGAAAGCCAAAAACCGCGCCGACGAATGCTCCCGTGGTAATGACGACTAGTTGCGAACCAAAGCCCGTCGCCACCAACTGCTCGCCTAAGAGGCGTGGGCGCCACTTGCCACGGAGCATGGAAATACGGATCTGGTCGGCCAGTCCGGCCAGCTGACCCAGATAGGCGAGGCGGCCAATAAGCCAGCTGCCAAGATTGCGAATGAGGCCGACCATAAAAACGAGCGAACACGTAACGACGTAACCATGGCGCAGGGTGCGGCCGCCGCCGGTAATTTTTTTGTCACGCATCGAATAAAAGCTAACCGCCTACGTCAGATCGTCAGCGCGCGGTTGATGCCGCGGACGCCTTACTTAAAACCAATCCAAATCCACCTGCTGTCATGAAAAGAATACTCTCCATTGTCATTGCAGTCCTCTCTGTCTCTGCCCTCTCTACCCCGGCTGAGGCTCACGATTATCACCCCGGTGATCGCGGCTACCGTGGCGACGGCTACCGCGGCGAAGGCTATCGCGGCGAGCGTCATCACTACCACGGAGGTTATGAGGAGGCTCGTTATTGTCCACCTCCCCGGCCTGTGTGCCCTCCTCGGTATTACGGCCGCCGTCCGGTGTGTCCTCCCGAGTACGGGTACCATCGCGGTCCTCGCTACGCTCGTCCCGGAGTCCGTATTGAGTTCGGTTTCAACGGTTATCGCGGATGGTAAACCTGAACGAGGTAACCTCGCCCTGGGGCTCTCTTCCTGTTCGTCAGCCCGCAGTGGCTTCAAGGATTCGGCAGCATGGCTGGCACGCGGAGGTCCAAGACAGCGTCCCCCGCGGCCAGCGAAGCTCCAAAACCTTCTCAGCGACAGTTAAAATGAACCTTCGAGAGGCATGGATCTCGGAGGGGCCATGGGGCAGGGGAGCAGGCGCGGCAGGGGGCTGCGCAAGGGAGTGACGAGAAGAGGGCGGCGCTGGCCCCATGGGCCTTCACCGTGGCGCTTGATCGCTCTCAATCCTCGAACGGTCGGGCCTGCTTGATAACCAGCCGCTGGTCCGGGGTAAGCTTGAATTCGACTTCCATCGCAAAATTTGGGTCGCTGGATTTGCCATACAACGAGCGGAACCGTTGTTCGATGAGCCGTAGACGATCGGCGAGGGTAAAGGCTAGATCCCGGCTTAAAATGGTGGTGCCGCGCGGGACTAGGGAGGAAAAACGAATGTATTGGACTTCATATCGTTCGGCTCCAAGCAAAGCGGCCAGCAGAAATTCTTCAGGCACAACGTCCGGGTCGGGGTTGGTTACCAACGCTTCGCCCAACTGCACATTGACGTAGGTGCCACGCCAGTTGGAATCGAAAATATTGCGGCTGACGGCCACGCCATTGGCCTTTTCATCGTCAAAATTTGGGATGATGAGCACGCCCATGGCCACCTCGAGGTGATCCACGCGGTTGAATTCGCGTTCTTCAAAGGCTCGATAATTCCAAATGCTGGCCCAAACTTGTTTCACAGTGTTGGCTAGATGGCCGTCGCTGGCCGGGCGATGAGTGTAGCTGTCATAGAGTCCGGCTCCATTAAACTGGGGCAGGTCTTCTCCGTTGCTGCTGGAGCGACACCGCAGGGTGGTGCCTGGGGAGTGCGCAGCCGTCACCGTGTCGAGGGCTTGATAGATCCAGACGGGAACCTCGGCCTGTCGGATTAGTTTACGGAAATCACGGAGCAGGCGTTCACGCCGGACGGGGTCGGTGCGAAACCCTTCATCGGCCAGCAGGGCTTGGGCTGATTTATCCAAGCCGTTGTGGCGCATAAACTCGACATAAAAATAGAATGGAACGCCGTGGCCGGAAGGGACGGTATTTTGGGGTAACCAGCGGGCCATTTCAGCGACGTTGGCTGTTTTTGCTCCGAAGGCGCGGGCGCTGGCGAAGGCGAGGGCATTGGTTCGTTCGATGCGCTGGCGGGTCAGGTCGCGGACTGGTTTTTGGGGAGAGGATGGCCGCAATTTTTCGAGGTTTTCCTCGACTTCGGCGGCGGTGGCTTCGCGCAGGAAGAGTCCGTCGGAGCGGGCTTCCATGCGGACGTTTTTGTTCAGCAGGGCGGCGACGGACGGGTCATTTTCGGCTCCGCGGAGGTAGCAATTGGGCGTATTATTTTGCCGGGCCTTAAGATTGACGTGGGACAGCGGTGTTTGTGGTGTGGAGCTGATGACGCCGGCGACGCGGGTTAAGTCGTTGGGCAGGGTGCGGAAAACTGGAATGTCCCGGGCGGACAGGACTTCTGGGCCCTGAACGAGCCGTAACCGGCCAAAAGCCACCCCAGAATTCAAGAGGCTGTAGGAAACTTCGGAAAATAATTCCTCGGTCGTCACCCGTGGCACCGACGACACGTCGTACGCCTCTTTCTCCAGATCCTGCAACGCCCGTTGCGTCTCGCTCGCCGCATGATACGCCAGCCCCCCCTCAATAAACGGAGCCGAGGCACTGACCAGCTCGACCGCCTCCCGGACAAATTTTTCGGCCACCGGATCAGCCGGCCAAAACTCCACGGCGTACAGTCCGGGCGCGCGCCCAGGGCGGGTCACATGCGGGTGGTAAACCAGACTGCCGGCCAGAAAACGCCGCCGGGTATTGGTGAAATAAGTGATTTCATTAAAAAGCGACAATCCATCCCAGTAATCGCGATCCCGGGCGAATCCGAGCACCGAGCGAGCAAAATCAAAGTGGTACCGCCGCGTCCGCGTATTCAGAAAATGCAGCTTCGGCCGCGGTCCATCCACTTCACTGACAAGGAATTTCACCTCCCGTACCCCAACCGCGCCCGGAAAATCATCGCGGTGAGCTAATAATTCATAGGTGGCACGGTCAGGTAGAAAAACAGCCCCGTCCTCCACATCCATCGGCAGCGCCGGATTGAGCGCCGAAAAGGTCGGTTGGCGTCGAAGCTCCACCACATCATCCCGGCCGTCACCATCGGCATCCAAGGGAACCTGCAACGGAAGCTTCTCAATCCGATAATAACCCTGACGGGCCATCGGCAACGGATCACGTACCTCCCACGGTCCTACCCCGCCCAGATGCAATCCAACACAGCGCCCCACCGCCCCAGGCGTTCCCGATCTCCAAAGTCGGTAATAAAAGCCCGGTTCCCTCAGGATTTTTACGCCAAATCGCCCCGCGGCATCAGGCTCCAAGATCACCGGCCTTCCAGGTAACGGTTCTATCTGAGGCAACGCCGCCTTCACCATGGCGCACGGGATGAACCCGGCCAAAAACACGGTCAGCGCCAGTCGAATCAAATCAGTCCTCACGTCAGCAACTATTGTATCCGTTGGAGTGCGTGCCCGCCATCAGAATCGTGCAGGTTCCGTGGACTTGGTTTTTTGAATCAGTGAGGGCCGTCCGCCGTGCGTGCGAAAATCGCGGCCGTCGCGGCCCGCAGGAAACGGGGGCCCAGTGGGGGCGAACGAGCCCTGGGAGCTGGCTGGACCGGATGGACAAAGGTTGAAGGAATGAGGGACGCCGCTTGACCCCCGCCACACCCGGACCGATACAGAGGTCATGACCCCGCTCTACGAGGGCAAAGCCAAACGCCTCTTCGCCACCGATCATCCCAATGAACTCCTCATGGAGTTCAAGGACAGCGCGACCGCCTTTAATGGCGCCAAAAAAGCTGAATTTGAAAACAAAGGGCGCTTTAACAAAGCGCTGACCGTTCTTTTATACCGTGCGTTGGAAGCGCGCGGTGTGCCTACGCATTTTGTGCGCGAGGCGGGGGACGTTGCGTTGATTGTCAAAAAAGTGGATATCATTCCGATTGAGCTGGTGGTGCGCAATGTCGTTGCTGGCAGTTTGGCCAAGCGTCTGGGGCGTCCTGAGGGCGTCCGCTTGTCTGGACCGCTGATTGAGCTTTATTACAAGGATGACGCGTTGGGGGATCCCATGATCAATGACGAGCATGTGCGTGAGCTGGCGCTGGCCACTCCCGAGGAGGTGGTCCGGCTCAAGGCTTTTGGATTGCGCGTCAATGACTTGCTGACGGAGATTTTTTCTGGAGCCGGACTGATGCTGGTGGATTTTAAGCTCGAGTTTGGCCGACTGGCCAGTGATCCGGCCACGGTGGTGTTGGCGGATGAGATTTCGCCTGATACGTGCCGTCTCTGGGATGCACAAACGGGCGAGAAGATGGACAAGGACCGGTTTCGCCGCGATCTGGGCGGGGTGATGGAAAGTTACGCTGAAGTCCTGCGACGCCTCGAAAAAGAGCTCACCTCCGGAGAGAGCTCATCTGCATCTTCCCCCTTATCACTGTCATGAGCGTTTTCATTGATGCCGAGGTGACGGGTCGCTATGACCACGCGG